>NZ_JBEXYS010000001.1:0-117412 GCF_040631045.1 Streptomyces sp. NPDC005706
CGATCCGAGAACCGACCAACCTCCGACGACTTCACCTGACCCGGCCTTGGCACAACCCATCCAACGACCAGGCCCCAACAAAGTCACCGGTATTGGGCCTAGGCCCGCTGTCCGGGTCCGGCCGGCCTTGGTTGTCAGTGGGTGCGGGTACCGTCTTGGACATGGGGATGCACGCAGGCTCGCACATCGTCTGGGACTGGAACGGAACCCTGTTCCACGACAATGAGGCGATCATCGGGGCGACGAACGCGGCCTTCGCCGAGCTGGGGCTGGCGCCGATCACGCTGGAGCAGTACCGGGCGCTGTACTGCGTGCCGGTGCCGAAGTTCTACGAGCGGCTGCTCGGGCGGCTGCCCACGGACGCCGAGTGGGAGCTGATGGACGGCGTCTTCCACCGGTACTACACGGAGCACCGGGTGCGGTGCGGGCTGACCGAGGGCGCGGCCGAGCTGCTCGCCGGCTGGCGGTCCGAGGGCAACAGCCAGTCGCTGCTGAGCATGTACGGCCACGAGGAACTGGTACCGCTGGTGCGGGGCCTCGGCATCGAGGCGCACTTCCTGCGGGTGGACGGACGCACGGGGCCGTCCGGCGGCAGCAAGGCCGAGCACATGGTGCGGCATCTGCAGGCGCTGACCGGGGTGCGGGCCACGCGGACCGTGGTGATCGGTGACGCGGCGGACGACGCGGTGGCCGCACGGCACGTGGGGGCGCGGGCGGTGCTGTACACCGGCGGGTCGCACAGCAGGGCCAGCCTGGAGGAAGTCGGGGTCCCGGTGGTGGACACGCTGGCCGAGGCGGTCGCGGAGGCACAGCGAATAGCGGCGTGAGCGGAGCCGGGTGCCGGTGCCCCGCGCCACGGCGGGGCGGTCGTCACGTCACCGGGGCTTTGGCCCTCAGTACCGTCAGGAACTCCCGCATCCAGGTCGGGTGGTCCGGCCAGGCGCGGGCCGAGACCAGGGTGCCGTCGACCACCGTCTCGGTGTCCTCGAAGTGGGCCCCGGCGGCCTGCATGTCGAGTTCCAGGGCGGGATAGGCGGTCACCCTCCGGCCGCTGAGGCTGTCGACCGCGGCGGTGAGCAGGGGGCCGTGGCAGATCTGGGCGACCGGCTTGTCCGCGTCGAAGAACGCCTTGAGGATCTTGCGCAGCTCGGGATCGTTGCGCAGGTACTCGGGGGCGCGGCCGCCGGGGATGACGAGGGCCGCGTACTGACCGGGGTCGACCTCGGCGAAGGAGAGGTCGGCGGGCCAGGTGTATCCGGGTTTCTCGGTGTAGGTGTCGAAGCCGGGCTCGAAGTCGTGGACGACGAAACGGAGCGTCTTGCGGGCGGGGGCCGCGATGTGGACGTCGTAGCCTTCCTCGCGCAGGCGCTGGTAGGGGTAGAGGACCTCCAGGGACTCCGCTGCGTCGCCGGTGATGATGAGGATCTTCGCGGGCATGTCGGCTCCTCCTGGGCGGGCACGGCCCCCCTGCACGGGGACGAGCGCTGTCCTGGGCAAGGTGCCCGCACCGGGCGCGCTTGCCAAGAGGGCCCGTCGCTTTCAGGGTGCGGCCCACCGCACCGCGACGCGACCCGGTACCCCGGCCGGCGGCCTGCCGGCGCCGTGCCCGCACTTCGCCCGCCGCCGGATACGCCACTCGTCGCCGCCCCACCCCTGTGCAGAACGTCAAACTTCACCCCCCGGTTTTGTACACATACGGCTCATGACGACCCCCGGGTGAGGAGCGATAGCCTTGTGGCGTGATCAGCGCGATAGCTCGCGGGGGCAACGCCGCCCCTGCCCCGCGCCCGGGTTGCACGGAGCACCTCCGTGACCGGGCGGCGGTCGCTGGTCTTCGCGGGCGGGCCGGGGGCGCCGAAGCCCCTGGGATGCCGAGGACGGCCCAGGAGCCGGCGGCGCCGAGACCGGCGTCACATCCGGCGGGCACGTCGAAAATGGCCGAATACCCCCCGCTCTTCTCACCTCGCGGCATAGCGTCGGATCGGACCGGACACCCCGGGCCGTGGCGTCGAGCCGGAGGGAAAGAGACCGTATTTCCTTCTACGTCACGCAACGGCGCGCGACAGGAGCCAGAGGACAATGCAGACCAAGCTGGACGAAGCCAAGGCCGAGCTGCTCGAACGGGCGGCCCGGGTAGCTGAGAACAGCCCGGTCGGGGGGCACCTACCGACCGGGACGACGGCGACGGGCGAGGGCGCGGCCGGTGCCCCCGACAGTGAAGCCGGGCACGCGTTCCTCCAGCGCTACTACCTGCACACCGCCCCGGAAGACCTCTCGGACCGCGACCCGGACGACGTCTTCGGCGCGGCGGCCTCGCACTACCGGCTCGCCGAGACCCGGCCGCAGGGCACCGCCAACGTCCGGGTGCACACCCCGACGGTGGAGGAGAACGGCTGGACCTGCAGCCACACCGTCGTGGAGGTCGTCACCGACGACATGCCCTTCCTCGTCGACTCGGTCACCAACGAGCTGACCCGCCAGGGCCGCGGCATCCACGTCGTCATCCACCCGCAGTTCGTCGTCCGGCGCGACGTCACCGGCAAGCTGATCCAGGTTCTGCCGACCGCGCCCACCGGCGACCTCCCGCACGACGCGCACATCGAGTCCTGGATCCACGTCGAGATCGACCGGGAGACCGACCGCGCCGACCTGAAGCAGATCACCGCCGATCTGCTGCGCGTCCTGTCGGACGTCAGGGAGGCCGTCGAGGACTGGGAGAAGATGCGCGACGCGGCCGGCCGGATCGCGGACAGCCTGGAGAGCGAGCCGCTGCCGGGCGACCTGCCCGGCGCCGAGGCCGAGGAGGCCCGCGAGCTGCTGCGCTGGCTCTCCGCCGACCACTTCACCTTCCTCGGCTACCGCGAGTACGAGCTGCGCGGTGACGACTGCCTGGCCGCCGTGCCCGGCACCGGTCTCGGCATACTGCGCGCGGACCCGCACCACTCCGAGGACGACCAGCACCCGGTCAGCCCCTCGTTCGAGCGGCTGCCCGCCGACGCCCGCGCCAAGGCCCGTGAGCACAAGCTGCTCGTGCTGACCAAGGCCAACAGCCGCGCCACCGTGCACCGGCCGTCGTACCTGGACTACATCGGCGTCAAGAAGTTCGACGCGGACGGCAACGTCGTCGGCGAGCGCCGCTTCCTCGGCCTGTTCTCCTCCGCCGCCTACACCGAGTCGGTCCGCCGGGTCCCGGTCATCCGGCGCAGGGTCGCCGAGGTCCTGCAGCGCGCCGGCTTCTCGCCGGAGAGCCACGACGGCCGCGACCTGCTCCAGATCCTGGAGACCTACCCGCGCGACGAGCTGTTCCAGACCCCGGTCGCCGAGCTGCAGTCCATCGCGACGAGCGTCCTGTACCTCCAGGAGCGCCGCCGGCTGCGGCTGTACCTGCGGCAGGACGAGTACGGCCGCTACTACTCGGCCCTCGTCTACCTCCCGCGCGACCGCTACACCACCGGCGTCCGGCTGCGGATCATCGACATCCTGAAGGAGGAGCTCGGCGGCATCAGCGTCGACTTCACCGCCTGGAACACCGAGTCGATCCTGTCCCGGCTGCACTTCGTCGTCCGGGTCCCGGCGGGCACCGAGCTGCCCGAGCTGTCGGACGCGGACAAGGAGCGCATCGAGGCCCGGCTGGTCGAGGCCGCCCGCTCCTGGGCCGACGCGTTCGCCGAGGCGCTCAACGCCGAGCTGGGCGAGGAGCACGCCGCCGAACTGCTGCGCCGCTACAACAACGCCTTCACCGAGGGCTACAAGGCCGACCACAGCCCGCGCGCGGCGGTCGCCGACCTGGTCCACCTGGAGCGGCTCAGCGAGGAGAAGGGCCACAACTTCTCCCTCAGCCTGTACGAGCCGGTCGGCGCCGCCCCCGACGAGCGCCGCTTCAAGATCTACCGCAGGGGCGACTCGGTCTCCCTGTCCGCCGTCCTGCCGGTGCTCCAGCGGCTCGGTGTGGAGGTCGTGGACGAGCGGCCGTACGAGCTGCGCTGCGCGGACCGCACCACCGCCTGGATCTACGACTTCGGCCTGCGCATGCCCAAGTCGCCGGCCGGCACCGACCACTTCGGCGACGACGCACGCGAGCGCGTCCAGGAGGCCTTCGCCGCCACCTGGACCGGCAAGGCGGAGAACGACGGCTTCAACGCCCTCGTACTGAGCGCCGGGCTGACCTGGCGGCAGGCCGTGGTGCTGCGCGCGTACGCCAAGTACCTGCGGCAGGCCGGATCCACCTTCAGCCAGGACTACATGGAGGACACCCTCCGCGACAACGTCCACACCACCCGGCTGCTCGTCTCCCTGTTCGAGGCGCGGATGTCCCCGGACCGGCAGAAGGCCGGGTCGGAGATCACCGACGCCCTGCTGGAGGAGTTGGACGCGGCCCTGGACCAGGTGGCGAGCCTCGACGAGGACCGCATCCTGCGTTCCTTCCTGACCGTCATCAAGGCCACCCTGCGCACGAACTTCTTCCAGGAGGCGCGCAGCGGCGAGCCGCACGACTACGTCTCCATGAAGTTCGACCCGCAGGCCATCCCGGACCTGCCCGCGCCGCGCCCGGCGTACGAGATCTGGGTGTACTCGCCGCGGGTGGAGGGCGTGCACCTGCGCTTCGGCAAGGTCGCCCGAGGCGGCCTGCGCTGGTCCGACCGCCGTGAGGACTTCCGCACCGAGATCCTCGGCCTGGTCAAGGCGCAGATGGTGAAGAACACCGTCATCGTGCCGGTCGGCGCCAAGGGCGGCTTCGTCGCCAAGCAGCTCCCGGACCCGAGCGTGGACCGGGACGCGTGGCTGGCCGAGGGCATCGCCAGCTACAAGACGTTCATCTCGGCGCTGCTCGACATCACCGACAACATGGTGGCCGGCGAGGTCGTTCCGCCGCAGGACGTCGTACGGCACGACGGCGACGACACCTACCTGGTGGTCGCGGCCGACAAGGGCACGGCGACGTTCTCGGACATCGCCAACGAGGTCGCCGAGAAGTACCACTTCTGGCTCGGCGACGCCTTCGCCTCCGGCGGTTCGGCCGGCTACGACCACAAGGGCATGGGCATCACCGCGCGCGGCGCCTGGGAGTCCGTGAAGCGGCACTTCCGCGAGCTGGGCCTGGACACGCAGAGCGAGGAATTCACGGTCGTCGGCGTCGGCGACATGTCCGGTGACGTGTTCGGCAACGGCATGCTGCTCTCCGAGCACATCCGCCTGGTCGCCGCCTTCGACCACCGGCACATCTTCATCGACCCGAACCCGGACGCGGCCACCTCCTACGCCGAGCGCCGCCGCCTGTTCGAGCTGCCCCGCTCCAGCTGGGCCGACTACGACACCGAGCTGCTCTCGGCGGGCGGCGGGATCTTCCCGCGCACCGCGAAGGCGATCACGCTCAACGCTCACATCCGCCAGGCCCTGGGCATCGAGGAGAAGATCTCCAAGATGACGCCGGCCGACCTGATGAAGGCGATCCTGCACAGCCCGGTGGACCTCCTGTGGAACGGCGGCATCGGCACGTACGTGAAGTCGTCGGCGGAGTCGAACGCCGACGTCGGCGACAAGGCCAACGACGCCATCCGCGTCGACGGCAGCGACCTGCGCGTCAAGGTCGTCGGCGAGGGCGGCAACCTGGGCCTGACCCAGCTCGGCCGCATCGAGTTCGCGCTGCACGGCGGCCGGATCAACACCGACGCGATCGACAACAGCGCCGGCGTGGACACCTCCGACCACGAGGTGAACATCAAGATCCTGCTCAACGGGCTGGTCACGGACGGCGACATGACCGTCAAGCAGCGCAACAAGCTGCTCGCCGAGATGACCGACGAGGTCGGCGGCCTGGTGCTGCGCAACAACTACGCGCAGAACACGGCGATCGCCAACGCCCTCGCCCAGTCCAAGGACATGCTGCACGCGCAGCAGCGGTTCATCCGCCACATGGTCCGCGAGGGCCACCTCGACCGGGCGCTGGAGTTCCTGCCCACCGACCGCCAGATCCGCGAACGCCTCACCCAGGGCCAGGGCCTGACCGGCCCGGAGACGGCCGTGCTGCTGGCGTACACGAAGATCACGGTCGCCGAGGAGCTGCTGCACACCTCGCTGCCGGACGACCCGTACCTGCGCACCCTGCTGCACGCCTACTTCCCGACGGCGCTGCGCGAGCGGTTCCCGGACGGCATCGACAGCCACCCGCTGCACCGTGAGATCACCACGACCGTGCTGGTCAACGACACGGTCAACACGGGAGGTACGACCTATCTGCACCGGCTGCGCGAGGAGACCGGAGCCTCGCTGGAGGAGATCGTCCGCGCCCAGACCGCGGCCCGCGCGATCTTCTGCTCGGCGCCGGTGTGGGACGCGGTGGAGGAGCTGGACAACAAGGTCGAGGCGGCCGTCCAGACCCGCATCCGGCTGCACTCGCGCCGTCTGGTCGAGCGCGGCACGCGCTGGCTGCTGAACAACCGGCCGCAGCCGCTTCAGCTCGCCGAGACGGTGGACTTCTTCGCCGAGCGGGTCGAGCAGGTCTGGCAGCAGCTTCCGAAGCTGCTGCGGGGCGCGGACCAGGAGTGGTACCAGCACGTGTTCGACGAGCTGTCCGACGCCGGGGTCCCGGACGAGCTGGCCACCCGCGTGGCCGGGTTCTCCTCCGCCTTCCCGGCGCTCGACATCGTCTCGGTGGCCGACCGCATGGGCAAGGAGCCGCTGGACGTCGCCGAGGTGTACTACGACCTCGCCGACCGGCTCGGCATCAGCCAGCTCATGGACCGCATCATCGAGCTGCCGCGCAACGACCGCTGGCAGTCCATGGCCCGCGCGGCGATCCGCGAGGACCTGTACGCCGCGCACGCCGCGCTGACCGCCGACGTCCTGGCCGTCGGCAACGGCACCTCCACGCCGGAGCAGCGCTTCGACCTGTGGGAGCAGAAGAACGCCGCGCTGCTCTCCCGCGCGCGCACCACCCTGGTGGAGATCCGCGGTTCCGACGAGTTCGACCTCGCGAACCTGTCGGTGGCGATGCGGACCATGCGGACGCTGCTGCGCTCGCACTCGTAGCCGCGGCGGTGGCCGTACGGCTGCAGCAGGCGCCCCGGGCCGGTCCAGGCCCGGGGCGCCTGCTTTCCGGCCTCCTCGGCCGAATACTGCGCTTCCGGGCCAACGGGACATTTCCGATAGGGTCTGGGCTGTGACAGCGACCTCTCCGAGAACCGCCCGGCAGCGGTCGCGCGGGATGCGCGCCGCGCCGCCCGGCGCCGCACGGGCACTCCCCACGGTCGCCGCGGCGCTCGTGCTGGTCCTGATGCTCCTGGTGATCGTCCGTCTGCCCTGGGCGGGCGATCTCGGCATGCACGCGGCGACCGTGCAGCGACTGCGGCACAGTCTGCTGCACCCGGGTAACCCGCTGGTCGACGCCGACACACCGAGCCCGTACTACTCGCCCTGGATGCTGCTGCTGGGCTGTCTCGCCCGGGTGACCGGCCTGTCGGTGTTCAACGTGCTGCGGGCCGGCGCACTCGTCGGGCTGGGGCTGCTGGCCACCGGTGTGTGGCGCTACGTCCGCACCCTCAGCGCCCATCGCGCGGCGCCCGCCCTGGCGTTCCTGAGCCTGGTCCTCCTGTGGGGCCCGCTCCTGTTCAACTGGAGCGGCTTCCTCGGCCTCAACTCCCTCGCGCTGACGGTGTCGTACCCCAGCGTCCTCGCCCTCGGGCTGTCGTTCCACCTCTGGGCGTCGCTCACCCGGGCACTGCGCTCCGGGGCCGGCTGGGGCGGATGGCTCGGTCTCGGCGCGCTCTGGGCGCTGATCCTGCTGTGCCACCAGTTCACCGGAGTCGTGGCGTCCCTCGGCGCGCTGGCCACGGTGATCGCCGCACGGCCGGGCCGGCCCGAGCTGCCGCGGCTCGGTGCGGCGGTCGCCCTCGGTCTGGTGCTGCTGGGTGCGTGGCCGTACTACGACTTCTTCGCGCTGTTCTCCGCGGGCGCCGGTCTCGAGGCGATCCACCGGTCGCTGTACGGGCATCTGGCCGGGCGGTTCGGGCTGGTCCTGCTCGGGGTGATGGCCCTGGGGGCGCGGTGGCGGCGGGACCGTCGGGACCCCCTGGTGCTGTTCTTCCTGCTCGGTGCGCTGGTGTTCGCCGCGGGCGGGCTGACCGGGCACTACTCGTGGGGACGGGCGCTGCCCGCCGCGCTGATCCCGGCCCAGCTCGCGGCCGCGCTGGAGGCCGTGTCGGCGGGGAGGCGGGCGGTACGGGCCGCATGGGCCGGTGCGCTGGGCGCCGCGCTGCTGGCGGGGGCGTGGACGCAGGCCGGAATGCTCGGGTACGTGGCGGATCGGGACGCGCTGCCGGGCGTGGTCGCGGCGAAGTACCGGGCGCCGTGGGCCGGGTACCACTGGGTCACGCCGTGGGTGAGGTACGGGGACGTGGTGATGGCGCGCACGATGGCCTCTCGGCAGATTCCGGCGTACGGGGCGTACACGGTGGCCCCTGGGTATCCGGACGTGTTCTTGCCGTCGGCGGGGGCGCGGGAGGCCGCGGAGCGGCGGTATTTCTCGGCGGGGGCGGCTGATTCCGTGCGGCGGGGTGTGTTGCGGGAGTACGGGGTGCGGTGGGTGGTCGGGGGGAGGGGGGACGCGGAGCCGTGGTTGCGGCGGGTGGCTGGGGGGCCTGGGGGGCAGGTGCTGTACGAGGTTGCGCGGTGAGAAGTGAGCGGTGTTGCCGCCATGAGCAGTGAGCGGTGTTGCCCGAGTACGCGGTGTTGGTGCCGGGCGGGGGATGTTTCGCTCTCCCGCGCTTGCGGGGCGCCTCCCCCACTCTCGGCTTCGCTCGAGCGGGGGGACCCCCATCGCCCACCCGTGCCGCCCTGGGGGTCCCCCCAGGCCCTTGAGGCACTGGGGGAGGCACGCATGCCCGCAGCTAAGCGGCTCGGGTGCCCGCAGCGAAGCGGCTCGGGTGCCCGCAGCTACGCCGCACGCATGCCCTTTACTTCAGAAGGCTGGATGCCAAGCGGGCCGCGTTGCGTAGTTTGGGGTGGGAGAGTCTGCGGGTCAGGGGGCGGATCACGTGGGCTGTCAGGGAGCGGGGGTGCCAGCGGATCTGCAGGCGGCCCGGGTTACGGCCTTCGGGTTCGATGGTGAGTTCGTGGGCCGTGAGGCCGGCGCGGTGATCGACCCGGGCCCGCGCCGAGGGGAAGTCCAGGGGGGCCAGCAGCAGGCCCGAGTTGGCCAGACCCTGCTGCGACAGGCGGAGCAGCGGGTGGCGTACGCCGTCGAAGCCCTGAACGGGCAGTGGTGCCGCCGCCAGGTCCAGCCGGGCCCGGCCCTCGAAGACACCCGGTCGCACCGGGTCCAGCCGGAACGGGACCGTCAGACGGCGCCGGCCGGGACTCAGCACCAGGCTCGCGCGCTGCGGTCCCACCGGGAGCCGCAGGCCGGGGTCGAACGTGCGGATGGTGAGGTCGAGGCAGGCGCCGGGCCCCCGGGTCAGCTCGGTGATCTCGTGGCGGAACTGGGCGCTGGTGAACGGCCGGGTGTCCAGCTCCAGGTCGGACACGTCCAGTTCACGGCGGGCCCGGTCGGTCGTGGGGATCGTGTCGCCCCAGTAGGCGGCGCCGGAGGCGTCGGTGGTCACCTGCCGCGGGGCCGCGTTGTGGCCGAGGCCGCGTGCCGCCAGCCGGACGTCGGACAGGCGCCCGTCGCGCAGCAGCTCGAGCACCACCCGCTCCGGGCGGGGCAGCCGGACGAAGGCGCCGTCCGCGAGCGTGTCCAGGTACGGGTTCATGATCTGCGCGAAGTCCCCGAGCCACGCGTCGTCCCGGTACGGCAGGTCGCCCGCGTACATCCGGAAGTCGTGCTTGAGGAACTTGTAGTCCTTGTCCTCGCGGAGCACCGCGTGCCCGCTCTCGACCAGGAAGTCGTCGATCAGGCGCTGGACGTGCACCCGGTCGCGGACGTTGGAGATCTTGTGCCGCTGGTTGGAGATGGACGCCGCCGCCTGCGCGGCGAACGGCTCGATGTACCAGACGTACACCGGGTCCGGGATGATCGTGAACGCCTTCGCCAGGCAGTAGGCCTGCGCCGAGAACAACTGGTCCTCGTAGTGGATGCCCTCGGGGAAGCGGAGCCCGTGGCGGTCCAGGAACGCCCGGGAGTACATCTTGCTCGTCGACAGGTGCTCGAACAGCAGCCGCGGGTCGGCCTCGATGCCGTCCAGTGTGCGGTGTTCGGCGACCAGGTGCGGCATCCAGGTCGAGCGGCGCCCGTTGTCCACCCGTACCCGGCGTACCGCGCCCATGACGAAGTCCACCTCGCGCTCGCGGTGCGCGGCGAGCAGCGACTCGACGGCGCGGGGCGGGAGTTCGTCGTCGCTGTCCAGGAACATCAGGTACGGCGCCCGGGCGACCTCGATGGCCCGGTTGCGCGGTGCGCTGCAGCCGCCGCTGTTCCGCGGCAGCCGGAGGTAGCGGATGCGGTGGTCCCGGGCGGCCAGCTCCCGTGCCACGGCGGGCGTGTCGTCGGTGGAGTGGTCGTCGCTGATGACGATCTCGATGTTGGCGTGGGTCTGGGCGCGCAGGGAGGCGACCGCGCGGGGGAGGCGGGCCGCGTCGTTGAAGACGATGACGGTGACCGTGACGTCGGGGAGCGTCATGCGCCGGCCTCCTCGGGGCTCGGGGCGGGGGTGCGTTCCGCCAGTGGGATCACCGGGGGCAGGGCCTCCTCGGGTTCGCCGAGGAAGACCCGTCGTACGACCCGCTCGGCGGCGCGTCCGTCGTCGTACTCGCAGAACCGGCGCCGGAAGGCGGCCCGCGCCTTGGCCGCGCTCTCGTCGCGCCAGGCACCCGAGGTGAGGATCTCGGTCAGCTCCTCCTGGGTGCGGGCGACCTGGCCGGGGTGGTCGGCCATCAGGTCGAAGTAGACGCCCCGGGTGGTGCGGTACGTCTCCCAGTCGTCGGCGTGGATCACGATCGGCCGGTCCAGGTTGGCGTAGTCGAACATGATCGACGAGTAGTCCGTGACCAGCGCGTCGGCGGCCAGGCACAGCTCCTCGACCGGGTCGTAGGAGGAGACGTCGATGATCCGGCCGGACCGGCGCAGCCCGGTGAGCGGGGAGGCGGCGCCGCCGTAGAAGTAGTGGGCGCGGACCAGCAGGACCGTGTTGTCGCCGAGCCGGTCGGCCAGGGCGGCGAGATCGAGCCGGGGGGTGAAGCCGGCCTCGTAGTCACGGTGGGTGGGGGCGTAGAGGACGGCGGTCGCGCCGGGGGCGATGCCCAGCCGCTCACGGGCGGCGCGGACCTCGGCGGCGCCGCTCGTGCAGAAGACGTCGTTGCGCGGATAGCCGTGGTCCAGCGACGTGTAGCGGGCCGGGTACGCGCGCTCCCACATACGGGTGGAGTGGCTGTTGGAGCTGACGCTGTAGTCCCACTTGTCGACGCGGGCCAGCAGGGCGGCGAAGTCCAGGCCCTTGGCGGCGGCCGGGTGGTCGCGCTGGTCCAGGCCCATGCGCTTGAGCGGGGTGCCGTGGTGGGTCTGGAGGTGGACCGCTCCGGGGCGCTTGACCACCGCGTTGGGGAAGTTGACGTTGTTCGTCAGGTACTTGGCGGTGGCCAGCGTCTCCCAGTAGCGGCGGGTGCCGGGGATCACGTGGTCGGTGCCGGGCGGCAGCAGGGCCGCGTTCTCCTGGTTCACCACCCACACCCGGCGGATGTGCGGGGCGAGCTCGCCGAGCCGGGCGGCGATCGCGGCCGGGTTGCAGGCGACCCCGCGCTCCCAGTAGGCGGCGAACACGGCCAGTTCGGGGTCGACCGGGCGGCTCAGCGCCCTGCGGTACTGCTGGTCGCGGACCTTCGTGCCCAGTTGCCGCTTGCGGTCGCGTACCGCCTTCCGGGCCGCGCGCCGGGTGCGGTTGGCGGCCTGGAAGGCGCGGTACCTGGTGTACGCGCCGTCCTCCAGCAGCGTGTGCCGGACGCCCTCGAGGCCGGCCGGGCGGCGGTGGTTCTCGGGGCGCCAGCGGACCGCGGCCAGCGAGGCCCGGCGGAAGAACTCGCGGGCCACCGGGTCGGGCAGGTCCTCCCGGGCGAAGGTGCGCAGCAGGTCGCGGACCATCAGGTCGTACAGCACCGCGCGGGCCGCGCGGCGGTCCCTGGTGAGCGGGAGCAGGGACTCGTAGCGGTCGATGAGCGCGTACCGGTCCTCGGGGGCGAGGGGCGGCAGGCTCTCGGGGCGCAGCAGGCGGTCGTCGTACGCCACCTGGTTCAGGCAGGCGACGCGGCCGGCGCGCAGCAGGGCCGCGTAGGCCGCGTACGGCTCGTCGTCGGTGGTGAGCAGGTCCTCGTGGGCCCGCCAGAACCCGGCGCGCAGGGCGCGGGTACCGAGCAGCGGGGCGAGGCGCAGCAGGTCGGCCGCGTCGTCCAGGGCCAGGCCGGCGCGGCCCGCGGCGGCGAGGTGGCGGCCGCCGGGGGACGGTGCCGCCGCGGTCCGCCAGGTGGTGGTGACATGGTCGAAGAGGAGTACGTCGACCGTGTCGTCCAGCTCCGCGGCGCGCTCGGCGACCATCCGGGACGCCCCGGCGGGCAGACCGTCCTTGGCGTGTACGAAGTGCAGCCAGCGGCCGGACGCCCGGGCCGCCCCCGCCGCCCGGGCCGCTCCGTCACCGGTGCCTTCCGGCAGCGGCACCACGACCGTCTCCGGGGCGTACTGCTCGGCCGTCTCCCGGGCCCAGTCGCCGACCGCCGCGACGATCACCTCGATGTCCGGGAGCGGGCGGGTCTCCAGCGCGGCCAGCAGCTCGGTCAGATGCCCCTGGGTGTTCGGCCCGTGGACGATGACGCTGAGGTGGGGCATCGCGGAGGCTCCTTGGGCTCGCCGTCTCTGGTGGGCACCTTTCATAACATACTGTCACTAGCTGTATGAAAAGGATAACCACGCCCGAGGTAAGAGCTGCGCGGAGGCGGGCCCACTGAGAGAACGACACTCCGCGGGCGGGGTTTCGGCGTCAGGGGGTGGCGGCGGGAGCCTTGGGCGCCGCCTTCTTCGCCGGCTTCCGGGCCGGCTTGTCGCTCTTGTCGCCCGTGAACGCCTCGTACTCCTTCAGGACGTCCTCCGTGGCCCCGT
This sequence comes from Streptomyces sp. NPDC005706, assembly GCF_040631045.1. NCBI lineage: Bacteria > Bacillati > Actinomycetota > Actinomycetes > Kitasatosporales > Streptomycetaceae > Streptomyces > Streptomyces sp. NPDC005706. Next base: position 13,079 of record NZ_JBEXYS010000001.1, read on the forward strand.
CCATCCGCAGCTCACCGCGCTCCAGCCACAGCACCCGCTCGCAGGTGTCGCGGATGGACTTGTTGTTGTGGCTGACCAGGAAGACCGTGCCCGCGTGCTTGCGCAGCTCGCGGATACGGGCCTCGGAGCGCTTCTGGAACGAACGGTCGCCGGTCGCCAGGGCCTCGTCGATCAGCAGGACGTCGTGGTCCTTGGCGGCGGCGATGGAGAAGCGCAGCCGGGCCGCCATGCCGGAGGAGTAGGTCCGCATCGGCAGGGTGATGAAGTCGCCCTTCTCGTTGATCCCCGAGAACTCGACGATCTCCTGGTAGCGCTGCTTGACCTCCTCCCGGGACATGCCCATGGCCAGTCCGCCGAGGTGGACGTTGCGCTCGCCGGTCAGGTCGTTCATCAGCGCCGCGTTGACGCCGAGGAGCGAGGGCTGGCCGTCGGTGTAGATGTGCCCGTTCTCCACGGGCAGCAGGCCGGCGACCGCCTTCAGCAGCGTCGACTTGCCGGAGCCGTTGGTGCCGATGAGGCCGATCGCCTCACCCTTGTAGGCGACGAACGACACCTTCTTGACCGCGTGCACCTTGCGCACGCCCGCCGCCTTCTCGGCCTGCTTGCGCCGCAGGATGCGGTTGAGGGCGGCGGTGGCGGTGCCGCGCCCGGCGCCGGTGCCGTTTACCCGGTAGACGATGTCGACCCGGTCGGCGACGACGGTGGGGATCTCGCTGGTGGTCCCGGTCTGCTCAGCCACGGCCGTAGGTCTCCTCAGCCTTCCAGAAGTAGATGAAGCCGCCGACCCCGGCGAGCAGGGCCCAGCCCGTCGCGACCGCCCACACGTGCGGGGGCAGGGTGTGGAAGCTGTCGATCAGCGCGAACCGCATCAGGTCGATGTAGACGGCGGCCGGGTTCAGCTCCAGCAGCAGCTTGACGGCGTGCGGCAGGTGATCGTTCTTGTCGATCTTGTCGATGCTCCACATCACGCCGGACACGTACATCCACGTCCGCAGCACGAACGGCATGAGCTGCGCGATGTCGGGGGTCTTCGCGCCCATGCGGGCCACGGCCATCGACACGCCGGCGTTGAACGTGAACTGGAGTACCAGGGCGGGGATCGCCAGCACCCAGGAGGCGGCGACCGGAACGCCGAAGCAGAGCAGGATGACGACCAGGGCGGCCATCGAGAACAGAAGCTGCTGGAGCTGCTGCAGCGCGAAGGAGATCGGCAGCGCGGCGCGCGGGAAGTGCAGGGCGCGGACCAGGCCGAGGTTGCCGGCGATGGCCCGGGTGCCCGCCATGATCGAGCTCTGCGTGAACGTCCAGATGAACACGCCGGTGACCAGGAACGGCACGTAGTCGGGGACGTGCTGCTTGGTGCCGAGCAGGACGCCGAAGATGAAGTAGTAGACCGCCGCGTTCAGCAGCGGGGTCATGACCTGCCAGACCTGGCCGAGCTTCGCCTGGCTGTACTGGGCCGTGAGCTTGGCGGTGGCGAAGGCGGTGATGAAGTGGCGACGCGCCCACAGCTGGCGGACGTACGCCGGCAGGGAGGGGCGGGCGCCGCTGACCGTCAGGCCGTGCCGGGCGGCCAGCGCCGCGAGGTCGTCCTCGGCCGGGACCTGGGTCGGGGGCGGTGTGTGGAGGACCTGACTCACATCCGCTGCTTTCGCTCGGGGGAGGGGGTGCGCCGGCGGTCGCCGGGCCTGGGTGGTCCCCGTCCGTCGTCCGGCGTTTCCTTACGCTTCTCTTCACGTTCTCTTACGTCGGGACGGGACCGTATCGTCGCAACGTGAGAGTAGAACCATCGAACGTCGGAACGCAACCGTTTCGTCGTAACGCCCTATGCTGGTCCGTATGACGACGAACGCCGACGAGACCCCGAAGCGTCCGCGCCGCCGGGCCCCCGCCGGGGCCGCCGTGCTCCGGGAGGACGTGACCGAGGCCATCCGGGCGGCCGTCTTCGAGGAGCTGGCGGCCGTCGGGTACGCCAGGATGTCCATCGAGGGGATCGCGCGGCGGGCGGGCGTCGGCAAGACGGCGGTGTACCGCCGCTGGCGTTCCAAGCTGCACCTGGTGCTGGACGTGGTCTCGGCGATGGCCGTGCTGGGGCTCCCGGTCCCGGACACCGGCTCGCTGGAGGGCGACCTCCGCCTGCTCTACGGCGTCACGTCCCGCGCCCTGCGCCACCCCGTCGCCTCACAGATCATCCCCGACCTCCAGGCGGAGGCGGCCCGCAGCCCGGAGATCGCCGAGGCGCTGCAGAAGGCGGTGCGGGACGGCCAGGACTCGGTGGCCAGCAAGATCGTGGCCGCGGCGGAGCGGCGCGGGGAGGTGCGGTCCGGGGTGGACACCGACCTCGCCCTGGACCTGATCTCCGGGCCCCTGTACTGGCGCTCGGTGGTGATCCGTTCCCCCAAGCTCCCGAAGAACTACCTGGACACCCTGGCCCGAGCCACCGCGGCGGCCCTCACCGCGCTGTGACGGGCCGCCGGGCGACGGCCGGGTCCAGGAGGCCGGGCGCGTCCTAGGAGCGCGCCGCCTCCGGGTGCAGGTACGTCCAGCCCTCCCAGGAGGAGGCGATCATGTCCTGGACGTCGCGCTTGGCCCGCCAGCCCAGTTCGGTGCCGATGCGGTCGGCGGAGCCCACCACGCGGGCCGGGTCGCCGGGGCGGCGGGCGGTGACGGCCGGGGGGCGGTCGTAGCCGGTGACCGCGTTGACGCGGTCGATCATCTCGCGGACCGACACGCCCTCCCCGCGGCCGATGTTGAGGGTCAGGTTGCGGCCCGGGTCGGAGCGCAGGGCGCGCGCGACCGTCACATGGGCCTCGGCCAGGTCGGCCACATGGATGTAGTCGCGGACGCAGGTGCCGTCGGGGGTCGGGTAGTCGTCGCCGAAGATCCGCGGGGGCACGCCCTCGGTGAGCTTCTCGAAGATCATGGGAACGAGGTTGGAGACGCTCGCGTCGGCCAGCGCGGGGGCGGCCGCGCCCGCCACGTTGAAGTAGCGCAGGGACGCGGTCGCGAGCCCGGTCGCCCGGCCCGTCGCCCGGACCAGCCACTCGCCGGCGAGCTTGGTCTCGCCGTACGGGGAGAGCGGGAGGCAGGGGGTCTCCTCCGTGACCAGGTCCACGTCCGGCATGCCGTACACCGCGGCGGACGAGGAGAACACGAAGGACGTGACGTCGGCCGCCACCGCGGCCTCCAGCAGGACGCGCAGGCCCTCCACGTTCTCCCGGTAGTACCGCAGCGGGTGCTCCACCGACTCGCCGACCTGCTTCTTCGCCGCCAGGTGGACGACGCCGGTGACCTCGTGCGCGGCGAGCGTACGCGCCACGGTCCCGGCGTCCAGGATCGAGCCCCGCACCAGGGGCACCTCGTCCGGTACGCGCGCGGCCACACCGGTGGACAGATCGTCGTAGACCACGGTCCGCTCGCCCGCCTCGGTCATCGCACGGACGACGTGCGCTCCGATGTAACCGGCGCCGCCGGTGATCAGCCAGGTCATTTGCGACCGTCCCCTCGTCAGCGGCCGCCGGTGGCGGCCGGCGCTCTTGGTCCCGTGGTTGTCAGTGAAGCAGGCGGCGCAGCCGGTCGCGGGCAACTGTGATGACTCCGTGTGCCCCGGTCGCCACGCGCAGTGCCAGGGCGCCGGAGTGGGTGGCGTACGGCTGGACCAGCAGCACGCCGTGCCGGGCGCTCGGGACGGCGCGCCGGCGCAGCCGCCCGGCGCCCGCGAGGGCGTGCGCGGTGAGGTCGCGGGCCGTGCCGTCCGTGAACCGCACGGTCAGACGCAGGTCCCAGGTGCCCGCCCCGAGCGCGGCCAGGTCGACGGGCACCTCGGCCGCCCAGCTCTCCGCTCCCGCGGGCGCGATGGCCGTCGTGACGCGCTGGGCCGGGCGCCCGTCCTGCCGGGACCGCCACTCCACGTCCAGCTCCCGCGGCCCGGCCGCGGCCAGCCGTCCGTACAGTTCGTGCAGCCGCAGACGAAGCCGGGTGTCCCGCGCGCGCGGGCGCAGCTCGGCGTCCAGCGCGAGGGGGAGGACGCCGATGGGCCGGGCGAGCAGGGGCGCGAGGGTGACCTGGGGCAACTCGGCGGACCAGACGGGCGTGCCGTCGGCGGTGCGGGCGTAGGGCGGGAGCAGCCGGGCGGGGCGGGCGGCGAGTTCCCTGAGGCGGGGCAGGTCGCGCGGCTCGGGCGACTCCAGGACCACCCGGCCGAGCAGCCGTCCGGGGGCCGCCGGGTTCAGCTCCCAGTCGGCCGCGTCGTAGCGCGCGAGGTACGCGCGGGTGTGCGCCCACCACGCGCGCCGGTAGTGCGCGTCGCGCAAGCCCAGTTCGCGCACGTACATGCGCAGCTCGTGGTCGAGGAACTTGGCCCGCGCGGCCCGCGCCGGCACCTTCTGCCCGGCGCTCAGCAGGATGTCGTACGCCAGCGCGCACGCCTCCGTGCGCGCCCGCCAGTTGCCGATGTCCTCGCGGTCCAGGGAGAGCGAGAGCCGCTCGGCCGACCGGCGCACGTGCCACACGTACACGCGGTCCGGTACGAGCGCGACGCGCGGCGCCGCGGCCAGCACGCGCGCGGTGAAGACGAAGTCCTCGTAGAGGAAACGGCCTTCGGGGAAGCGGATGCCGTGCTCGCGCAGGAAGCCGGTCCGGTACAGCTTGTTGACGCACAGGGTGTCGTGGACGAGACGGGGGCGCTCGGAGGGGTGCGCGAGGACGGCGGGCGCCGTGTAGAGCGCCGCCTGCCACGGCTGTTCGCGCCCCGAGGGCAGCTCCCGGCGCACGCAGAGCCCGCCCGCGACCTCGGCGCGCGCCCGGGTGGCGGCAGTCAGCAGCGCCTGCGCCGCGCCGGGTGGCAGCACGTCGTCGCTGTCGAGGAACATCACGTACGGCATCGTCACCGCGTCGATCCCGGTGTTGCGCGGGCTGCCGCAGCCGCCGCTGTTCACACTCCGGCGCACCACCCGCAGCCGGGGCTCCCCGGCGGCCAGCCGGTCCAGCAGCTCGCCGCTGCCGTCCGTCGAGCAGTCGTCCACGGCGATCACCTCGCCGACGGCCGGCCCCTGGGCGAGCGCCGAGCGTACGGCGTCGGTGACGTGGGCGGCGTCGTTGTAACCGATGACGACGACACCGACCTGGGGTGCCGGGTGCGGGTCTCGCGGGTCTGTACTCATGGGGTCCACGGGCCGGGTACGTAGGAAAGTCTGTATTACCCCGTTACAGGCCGCTCAGTGCTCGATCCGGGAGGCGGTCCGAGTCCGGGCGGAGCCGTGTCGGGGGAGCGTGCTCGCCGGCCGGCGGCCGGGCCGAGCGCCACAGCCGGACGAAGGACAGCACGGCGGCCGCCGCCAGCAGCGCGTTACGGGCCAGCATCAGCAGGCAGCCGGTCCAGGTGCCGCCCACCACCTCGCGGTAGAGCATCGGGTAGGCCAGCGAACTGAGCGCGCTCGCCGCGAGGAGCAGCACCGCCACCGGGCGCTGGCTGGTGTGCCGGGAGGTCAGACACACGGCGGCCAGGCCAAGCAGCCAGATCAGGTACTGCGGGCTGATGACCCGGCTGGTGACGGTGAACAGCAGCACCGCGGCGAGCGCGGCGTCGTACGGCGTGGCCGGGCTCCAGTGCCGGGCCCGCAGCCGCCACAGCACCAGCAGCCCGAACGCGGCGGCCGTGAGCCCGAGGGAGAACGTGGCCACGGCGTGCACGTACGGGCCGACCAGCTCGATCGCGCCGTACTGGTAGCGGGGCCGGCCGGGCCAGCCGGCATGGCGTGCCAGGTTGAGCGCGGTGCCGCCGAGCGACTCGATCTGCACGCCCCGCCCGCCCTGCTCCCGCAGGAACGCCAGCGGATCGCTGAACGAGACGGCGAGCAGGGCGAAGCCCAGGCCGCCGCCGGCCGCCGCCCAGCCCCACGCCCCGCGGGTCGCCCGTCCCCGGGGTGTGCCCAGCAGTACCAGCGCCGGCCACACCTTCACCAGCGCGCCCAGCGCCCCGAGGACGCCGCCCGCGCGCGGGGAACGCCCCGACGACAGCAGGGCGGCGACGGCGAGCGCGGTCACCTGCACGTCGTACCGGGCGAGCGGGATGTGCAGCAGCAGCGGCAGACCGCAGATCCACAGGCTCGCGCCGAGCAGGCTGCCGCCGGGCCGCGTCCCGGCCCGGACCAGGGCCACCGCGATCAGCGCGTCCGCTGCCAGCGCCAGGGCCACGAACGACTGGAAGTACGTCAGCCACGGCAGCAGACCCGGCGCCAGCAGCACCACGCCCGCGCCCGGCGGGTACTGCCAGGTGCTGTCGTGGGCCGGGAAGGCGCCGTGCGACAGCACGCCGTACCAGTGGAAGTACAGACGCCACACCTCGCGCGGCACCGCGCCCCCGCCCAGCAGGGGCGAGCTGTCGTGCGTGAGCAGCCACGACATCAGGGCGCGGGTGACGAGCCAGACGGCGGTGAGTGCGAGGACCGGGCCGGGGGTGACACGGAGACGGTTCATCACGCGGGAGCCTAATCCGGGCGGATGGTCTATTCATGTTGATACGCCGTCATTCCCCGGCAAAGATTGGCTAATCGCAAAAGATCAGGCTGTGGTGAACCTCGGGTCTCCTCTGAAGCCGCGGCCGTACGGGGAAGCGACAGCGGTGTCCGCCGGGCCGGCCGCCGCCCCGGCGGGCGGGCCGGGCCGCGCTCGTCGGGCCGCGGCCGTGTGCGCGCCCGCGCTGGTGATGCTCGCGCTCGGCTGCTGGCGGCTCGACCGGGGCGGGATGTGGCGCGACGAGGCCGTCACCTTCCAGGTGGCCCGCCGCACGGTGCCGCAGATCTGGCGGCTGCTGCACGACGTGGACGCGGTGCACGGCCTGTACTACCTCCTCATGCACCCCGTCCTGGCCGTCCACCCCGGCGAGGTCGTTCTCAGGCTGCCGTCCGTGTGCGCGGCGGCGGTGACCGCCGGTCTGGTCGCCGCGCTCGGCGCCCGGCTGGCGCGTCCGCGCGTCGGGCTGTGGGCCGGGCTGCTGTACGCCGTCTCACCGATGGCCGGTCACTACGCGCAGGAGGGCCGCTCGTACGCGCTGGTCGCGGCCGGCGCCACGGCGGCGACGCTGCTGTTCGTGCGGGCCCTGCGCGGCGGTACCTGGTGGGCGTACGGCACGGTCGTCACCCTCACCTGCTGGCTGCACGAGTTCGCGGTGCTGCTGCTGCCCGCCCACGCGCTGTCGCTGGCGCTGGCCCGGGTGGGGCCGCGGGTATGGCGCGGCTGGGGGTGCGCGGCGGCCGTGGCGGGACTCGGGCTGCTGCCGCTGGTGCTGGTGTCCCGGGCCCAGTCGGCGCAGGTGGCGTGGCTGCGACCGCCGACGCGGGCGACGGCGCGCGGGCTGCTGCGCACGTTCCTCGGGCCGACGGACGGGGTGTTCTGGCTGTGTCTGGCCCTGGCCCTGGTGGGACTCCTGGGTCTGGCCGGGCGGCGGGGGGAGCCGGCGTGTGCGGGGGTCGCCGCGCCGCTGGCCGCGGTGCCGCCGCTCGCGCTGATGCTGGTGTCGCAGGTGTCGCCGCTGTACGTCGACCGCTATGTGCTCTACGCCCTGTCGGGGGCGCCGCTGCTGGTGGCGGCCGGGGCCGACCGGCTGCTGTCGCTCCGCGCGCGCGTCCCGCTCGCCACCCTGGCCGGAGCCGTCGCCGTCCTCCTGGCCCTCACCCACCAGCTCCCCCTGCTCCGCGCCGACCGTGACCCGGCGCGCAGACCCGACGACCTCGCCGCCGTCGCCCGGGCCGCCGACCGGAAGCTGCGCCCGGGAGACCCCGTGCTGTTCCTGCCGGCGCAGACGCGGAACGCCGCCCTCACCTACCCAGGGGCCTTCCACGGCGCCCGGGACCTGGCGCTGGCGGAGTCGGCCGCCGAGTCCGGGACCCTCTACGGACGGGAGGCGGGACCGCTGGGTCTGCGCCACCGGATGGCCCGGCTGGAGCGCGTCTGGGTGGTCGCCGACCGGGACGTGCTGGCCGGGCGGTGGACGCCGGGCAGCCCCGTCGAGCGGACGAAGTCAGCCGTGCTGGCGCGGGAGTTCACGCCGGCCGAGGAGTCGGTGCAGGGCGAGGTGGCCGTGCGGCTCTACGTCCGCCGGGCCCTCCCCGGCCTCACTGGTGCCCCGCAGCCTCCGCCAGCGCCGCCGCGTCCAGCGCGCTGGTGAGCCGGTCCAGGCGCTCGCGCAACTCGCCGATCTCCGCCAGCTCGAAGCCGGTGGCCGCCGCGATGCGGCGCGGCACCTCCAGGGCCCGCTCGCGCAGTGCCGCGCCCTGGCCGGTCAGCCGCACCTGCACCGAGCGCTCGTCGTGCGCGCTGCGCTCACGCGTGACGAGACCGGCCGCCTCGAGCCGCTTGACCAGCGGCGACAGCGTCCCGGAGTCGAGCCGCAGATGCTCCCCGAGCTTCTTCACCGGCAGATCGCCGTGCTCCCACAGCACGAGCAGCACCAGGTACTGGGGGTAGGTGAGCCCGAGCTCCTTGAGGATCACGCGGTACACGCCGTTGAAGGCGCGGGACGCCGCGTTCAGGGAGAAGCAGATCTGGCGGTCCAGCCGCAGCCACTCGGAGTCCGGGACGGTTTCGGTGGCCGGCGGGGGCGGCGGGGTCGGCGAGGCGCTCATGGCTCCAGGGTAGCTCTTTCAGGCCATTCAGTTGTGCACAATTTAATCGTGTGCTCTACTTACGGTCGTGAGGCGGCCCGACCGGAGCCGCCGCGACGCCACCGACTTCCAGAGGGATGGTCTTCATGGACGCGCTCTACACCGCCACCGCCACCGCCACCCACGGCCGCGACGGTCGTGCCGTCTCCTCCGACGGCAAGATCGACCTCAAGCTGGCCCCGCCGGTGGAGCTGGGCGGCGACGGCCAGGGCACCAACCCCGAGCAGCTCTTCGCCGCCGGTTACGCCGCCTGCTTCGGCAGCGCCCTCGGCCTCGTCGGCCGTCAGGCGAAGGTCGACGTCACCGACGCCGCGGTGACCGCCGAGGTCGGCATCGGCAAGCAGGGCGAGGGCTTCGGCCTGAAGGTGACGCTGCGCGTGGAGCTGCCCGAGACCGTGGACGAGGCGACCGGCCGCAAGCTGGTCGAGACCGCCCACCAGGTCTGCCCCTACTCCAACGCCACCCGCGGCAACATCGAGGTCGACCTCGTCATCGAGTAGCCGGACCCGTCACCGGCGACCGGCCGGCCTCGCCTTCGGGGCCGGCGACTCGCCGCCGACCGCCTGGCCGGGGATCCGCACGGACCCCGGCCCGGCCGGCATGGACTCGCCGAGCAGCAGCGTCCGTACGACCCGCTCGGCGGCCCGCCCGTCGTCGAACTCGCAGAACCGGGCCCGGAAGTCCGCCCGCAGCCGCCGTGACTCCTCGTCCCGCCATGCCCCGGACGTGAACTGCCGGACCAGCTCGCGGTAGGAACGGGACACATGGCCCGGCGCCTCCGCGGTGATGTCGAGATAGGTGCCCCGGCTCGCGGTGAACGCGGCCCAGTCGTCGGCGTGCACCACGATCGGGCGGTCCAGGACGGCGTAGTCGAACATCAGGGACGAGTAGTCCGTGACCAGGACGTCCGAGGCGAGCATCACCTCCTCGACGTGCGGCTCGTCCGTCGCGTCGACCACGACCCCGCGCCGGGCCAGCTCCGTCAGGCCCATGCCGCGCGCCGGACCGGCCGCCAGCGTCGGGTGCAGCCGCACCACGAGGGTGCTGCCCTCGCCGAGGTCGGCCGCGAACCGCGCCGGGTCGAGCCGGTCCACGTGCCCGCCGCGCCGGTAGTCCCGGCGGGTCGGCGCGTACAGCACCACCGTGTGGTCCGCCGGGATGCCGTGCCGCAGCCGGAAGCCGGCGCCCGCCCCGTCGGCCGCGCCGACCAGCACGTCGTTGCGCGGGCTGCCGGTGCGCACCGAGGTGAAGTGGCAGGGGTAGGCGCGCTCCCAGACCAGCTCCGAATGACGGTTGGCGACCAGGCTGTAGTCCCAGCGGTCGGCCCGGCGAAGCATCTGCGGCACGTCGAAGCCCAGCCGGGCGCCGGGCTTGTCCAGCAGGTCGGCGCCCATGTACTTCAGCGGGGTGCCCTGATGGGTGTGGATGTGCACGCTGCCGGGCCGTTTGGCCAGCGCGCCGGGCCAGTTGACGTCGTTGACGAAGAACTTGGCCCGGGCGGTGATCTCCAGACAGCGCCGTGAGCCCATGAGCACGTGCTCGACGCCGGCCGGCAGCCGCCCGGCCACCTCCTCGTCGCGCACCACCCACACCCCGCGCAGCCCCGGGGCGATCTCCAGCGCCTTGCGGTACACGGCGGCCGGATCGCCCAGCACACCCTGGTGCGAGGACGCCGAGTACACCACCAGGTCCTCGTCCAGCGGCCGGTGCGCGTGCAGCCGGGCCCAGCCGCGCCGGGCCCGGGCGCCGACGGCCCGCCGGGCAGGCCCCGCCCGCCGCACGGCCTCACGTCCGGCCCGGCCCGCCTGCCGCATCAGCAGATAACGCGCGTAGCCGCCCTCCAGCACGGCGGCCTCACCGTCCACGAGGGCGCCCTCGGGCCGGTACCGGCGGAACATCTCCGCGGTGCGCCGGAAGAACTCGGCCCGGTCCGACGGCGGCAGCCGGTCCGGCTTGGCGAGAATGTCCAGGCAGTGCTCGCCCATCTTGCGGTGCAGGTACGGCCGCCAGCCCGCCAGCTCCGGGTGTCCGTCCACGAAGGCGAAGACCCGCTCGTACTGGTCGTGGATGTCGAAGTGCTTGCGGCTGGTGGTGGACAGGATGTTGCCCTGCCTGCGCTGCCGGTAGTTCAGGCAGATCCGGTCCAGCGCGGCGATCCGCCGGGCGCTGAGCATGACCGGGAAGGTCCACGGGGTGTCCTCGTAGTACCCGGGCGGGAACTCGAAGCCGTTCTCCTCGACGAAGTCGCGCCGGTAGACCTTGTTCCACACCACCATCAGCAGGTCCAGGATCTCCGGCCGGCCGGCGGCCGTGAAGGTCTCCGCGCCGGCCCCGGCCAGCACGTGCGCCAGGGCGTTGCGCCGGGTGCCGCCCCACCAGTAGGTGCGCGCGTAGTCGAAGACCAGCACGTCCGGGTCGCCGGCCTCCGCCAGCCGGTCGGCCATGGCGCCCAGCGCGCCCGGGGTGAGCGTGTCGTCGCTGTCCAGGAAGAACAGGTAGTCGCCGGTGGCGTGCGGCAGCCCGGCGTTGCGGGCCCGGCCGAGCCCGGCGTTCTCCGGCAGGTGCAGCACCTTCACCCGCGGGTCACGGGCCGCGTACTCGTCCAGGATCGCGCCGCAGCCGTCCGGGGAGCGGTCGTCCACGGCGATCAGCTCGAAGTCGGCGAAGGACTGCCGCAGCACCGAGTCCAGGCACTCGCGCAGGAAGCCCTGCACCTTGTAGCAGGGGACGATGAGACTGAAACGGGGCACGGGTCAGCTCCTCACGAGGGTGGCGGCGGCGGGGGCGGGGACGCGCTCCGCGAGCGGGATCACCGGCGGCACCGCCTCCGGCGGCTCGCCGAGCAGCACCCGCCGTACGACGCGTTCGGCGGCCCGTCCGTCGTCGAACTGGCAGAACCGCTCCCGGAACGCGGCCCGCGCCGCCGTGGACCCGGGTCCCGCCCAGGAGCCGTCACGGAAGATCCGGGCCAGCTCGCCGGGCGTCCGGGCGACCGGCCCCGGCGGCTCGGCCGGCAGGTCGAAGTAGACGCCCCGCGTCTCCCGGTAGACCTCCCAGTCGTCGGCGTACACCACGATCGGCCGGTCCAGGTTGGCGTAGTCGAACATGATCGAGGAGTAGTCGGTGACCAGCGCGTCCGCCGCCAGGCACACGTCCTCCGAGGAGCGGTGCGCGGTCACGTCGATGACCCGGCCGGAGCCCGCCGGGCGCCCCAGGTCGTAGAAGTAGTGGGCGCGCAGCAGCACGACGACGTCCTCGCCGGCCGCCTCGCAGAACGCCTCCAGGTCCAGGCCGGGTTCGAACCCGGTGTGGTGGTCGCGGTGGGTCGGCGCGTACAGCACGGCCGTCGCCCCCTCGGGCACGCCCAGCTCCCGGCGGACGCGGGCGACGTCGTCGGCGGTCGCCGTGAAGTAGACGTCGTTGCGCGGATAGCCGTACTCCAGGTGCTCGTACGAGCCGGGGAAGGCGCGCTCCCACATCTGCGTGGAGTGGCCGTTGGAGGACAGGTTGAAGTCCCAGCGGTCCACCCGGCCCAGCAGTTTCGTGAAGCTGCCGGACCGGGCCGCCACCACCGGGTACGTCGACTGGTCCACCCCCATCGTCTTCAGCGGGGTGCCGTGCTGGGTCTGCAGGTGCACACTGCCCGGCCGCTTCACCACGCCCTCCGCGAAGTTGGCGTTGTTGACCAGGTACGTGGCGCGGGCCAGCACCTCCCAGTAGCGGCGGGAGCCGATCACCGCGTGGTCGACGCCCTCCGGCACGGCGTGGGCCTGGTCCGCCTCGACCAGGAACACCGAGCGGATGTGCGGGGCGAGTTCCCGGGCCTTGGCGTGGATCGCCGCCGGGTTGCAGGCGTATCCCCGGCCCCAGTACGCGCAGAACACCGCGAGCCGGGGATCCAGGGGCCGGCGCAGCTCACGGGCGTAGCGCAGCCGGGTGCGCAGCATGCGCGGGCGCGGCAGCCGCTCGGCGGACCGGGACGCCACCCGGTTGGCGCCCCGCAGCGCCCGGAACGCGCTGTACGCGCCCGTCGCCAGCAGCCGGTGCTGCACCCCCAGGCTGCCGGCGGGCGCGTGATGGCCGGCCGGCCGGTGCGTCCGGTAGAGCCGCCCGGCCCGGCGGAAGAACGAGCGGTGCCCGGAGGGCAGCCGCTCCGGGCGGGACGCCGTCCGCAGCACATGCGCGAAGAGCTGGTCGAACAGCGCCCGCGCCCGTCCGGCGGACAGCCCCGCCACGGCAGCCCGGGTCAGCACCAGCTCCACCTGGTCCAGCAGGGTGTGCTGGTGCGGCCCGGGCAGATTGAGCCGGCTGCCCTGGCGGCGCGACCGGTGGCGTACGACGGCCCGGCGCAGCACCGCGATCCGCTCGGCGGCGACGCCGGCCAGCCCGCTCCAGCCCAGGTCGGTGAAGTGGCCCTCGGGGAAGAGGAGTCCGTGCTCGGTGAGGAAGGCCCGACGGTAGGCGGTACCCCACACCGGCAGCCGCACCCCGGTCAGCTCAGGGAACCGGTCCGGGGCGAAGGCCCCCTTCGGCGCCTTCGCCAGCAGCGGCGCGGCCGGGTTGGCCGGCTCGCCCTCCCACCAGGGGGTCCGCTCGTGCTCGGTGTACAGCACGTCCACGCCCGCGGTCTCGGCCAGCCGCGCGTCCAGGGCCGCCAGCGCGCCCGGCAGCAGCAGGTCGTCGCCGTCGAGGAACAGCACGTACGCGCCGCCCGCCGCCCGCATCCCGGCGTTGCGCGCCCCGCTCAGGCCGGTGGACGGCGGTGAGTGGACCGGGGCCACCCGGGAGTCCCGCCCGGCGTACGCGGCGGCCACCGCGGCGGCCGGGGAGTCGGGTGCGTCGCAGACCGGGATCAGCTCGAGATCGCCGAAGGACTGGCCGAGGACCGAGTCCAGCGCCTGGGACAGCCGGCCGGCGACCCCGTGGGACGGGACGATGATGCTGAAGCGGGGCATTCTACTCTTTCTGTTGTCTTGCCGACGCGCGTCGTCCAGCCGACGCGGCTCGGCCGTCCGGCGGGACGCCAGGTGGACGGCCGGACCGGAGTGGGCCGCGTCGTACTGCGGGGCATGGGAACTCCCGGAAGGACCAACGCTGCTCAGCGGCTCTCGGTGACGGGGTGCGGGCCGGAAGGTTGCGGCACGGTGGCGAGCGGGGAACGGGCGAGCGCCGCCGCGGCCGAGGGCACCGGCCTGCGCTCGGCGAGCGGGACGAACGCCGGCAGCCCCTCCGTCTCACCCAGCACGACCCGCCGTAGGACCCGCTCGGCGGCGTGCCCGTCGTCGTACGGGCAGAACCGCTCCCGGAAGGCCGCCCGCAGCCGGCCGGTGCCGGAGTCACGCCACCGGCCGGTGGCGAAGACGTCGATCAGCTCGTCCTCGCCGGCGGCGACCGCGCCCGGCGGGAAGGCGCGCAGGTCGAAGTAGACGCCCCGGGTCGCCTCGTAGGTGTCCCAGTCCCCGGTGTGCACGACGATCGGCCGGTCCAGGCACGCGTAGTCGAACATCAGGGACGAGTAGTCGGTGAGCAGCGCGTCCGAGGCCAGGCAGAGGGACGCCACGTCCGGGTGCCCGGAGACGTCGATGATCCGGCCGTCCTCCCCGCGGGAGCCGCCCTGCGGGGCGGGGGAGCGGTCGAGGACGACGAAGCGCGGGCCGAGCCGGCGCTGGATCCGCCCCAGGTCGAGCAGCGGACGCTGGGTGCGGCGGTGGTCGCGGTGCGCGGGCGCGTACAGGACGGCGACCGCGCCCTCCGGTACGCCCAGCGACTCGCGCAGCCGGCCGACGTCCGCCGAGGTGGCCCGCTGGAACACGTCGTTGCGCGGCGAGCCGTACTCCAGCGTGGTGTAGCGGCCCGGGTACACCCGTTCCCAGGTCAGGGTGGTGTGCCGGTTGCCGGACAGCACGTGGTCCCACTGGTCGACGGCCCGCAACAGCTCCTCGAAGTCGGTGTCCCGGGCGGCCGCGGGACGCTCCCGCAGGTCCAGGCCCCGGTGCCCGAGCGGGGTGCCCTGCTCGGTCTGGACGAAGACCTGGCCCGGGCGCTTGCGCAGTCCGGGTCCGAAGTGGCCGTCGTGCACCAGGTACTTGGAGCGGGCCAGCGCCGTCCAGCAGGCGGCCGTGCCCGGGAGCAGCCGGCGCGTACCAGGCGGGACCGCGTGCCGGTGCTCAGAGCGGGCGATCCAGGCGGTGCGGATGTGCGGGGCGTGCGTGCGGAACGCCTCCTCCAGCGCGCCCGGACCGCCGCCGGGCCCCTCCTGGGCGGCGAACACCGCGCGGTCGGCGCGCAGCGGCAGGCGGAGCTGGATCCGGTAGTGCAGTCGAAGGGCCGCTGACCTGAGGGAGCGGGCGAGCCTCCGCGCGTGCTTCAGCGAGCGACGCCGGAGGGCCGCGGCCAGTCGCAGCGCGCGGAAGGTGCGGTGCAGGCCGAAGCGGACCAGGGTGTGCCGCAGCCGGGACCGGGCCGGCACCCCGGCGCCGGGGACGCGGTAGCGGCGGTAGTGCGCCCGGGCCCGGCGCAGGAACTCGGCGTGGCTGCCGCGTGGCAGCCGGTCCCGGCGGCTGAGGACCGTGACGTAGTGGTCGATCATCCGGCCGAACAGCTCCGCACGCCAGCGATCGAGTCCGGGATGCCGCTCGACGTACGCGAACACCCGGTCGTACTGCTCGAAGACGTCGAAGTGCTTGCGGCTGGTGGTGCCCAGGATGTTGCCCTGCCGGCGCTGCCGGTAGTGCACGCACACCCGGTCCAGGGTGGCGATCGACTCCGCCGCCATCAGGGCCGGGAAGGTCCAGGGGGTGTCCTCGTAGTAGCCGGGCGGGAACGACAGACCCCGCTCCTCGACGAACTCCCGCCGGTACGCCTTGTTCCAGGCGACCATCAGCACCCGCAGCAGCCCCGGACGGACCTCGAGGCGGAACGGCGCCGGACCCCGCTCGGTCAGGTGGACGGCCACCTGGTTGCGGATCGCCTCGCCGTTCCAGAAGGTGCGCGCGTAGTCGAAGACCAGGAGATCCGGCTCGTCGGTCTCCTTGATCCGGTCGGCGATCGCGCGCAACGCGTCCGGGGTGAGCGTGTCGTCGCTGTCCAGGAAGAGCAGGTAGTCGCCCGTCGCCCGGGCCATGCCCGTGTTGCGGGCACGGCCCAGGCCCTGGTTCTCCTGGTGGTGCACGACCTTCACGCGGGCGTCGCGGGCCGCGTACTCGTCGGCGATCGCTCCGCAGGCGTCCGGGGAGCAGTCGTCCACGACGATCAGTTCGAGATCGGGGTACGACTGGGAGAGCACCGAGTCCAGACACTCGGACAGGTATGCCTGGACCTGGTACGCGGGGACAATCACAGTGAACCTGGGCACGGGACATCCATGGGTCGGTCGGCACGGGCGTCTGGCCCGGGAACGGCCGATGGAGTCAATTGGTTACGGTTCGTACGGCGTTCGGGGGACACCGCGAACACGTCGGCTACACGCCGAGGGGCGGGCCCGGCCGGCCCGCCCCTCGAAATCCGTTCGCCGCGGGTCTACTTGACCGCGCCGGCCATCACCCCGGACACGAACTGCCGCTGGAACGCGAAGAACACGGCCAGCGGGATCACCATCGAGATGAAGGCGCCGGGCGCCAGCACGTCGATGTTGTTGCCGAACTGCCGTACCTGCGTCTGCAGGGCGACCGTGATCGGCTGCGAGCCGGACTTGGTGAACACCAGCGCGACCAGCATGTCGTTCCACACCCACAGGAACTGGAAGATGCCGAGGCTCGCGATGGCGGGCCCGCCGAGCGGCATCACCACCCGGGTGAACAGCCGCAGTTCACCGGCGCCGTCGAGGCGCGCCGCCTCGAGGAGTTCCCGGGGGATCTCCGCGAAGAAGTTGCGCAGCAGGAACACCGCGAACGGCAGACCGAAGCCGACGTGGAACAGGATCACCCCGAGGATGGTCCCGAACAGGCCGATCTGGCCGAACAGTTCCGCGATCGGGATCAGCGCCACCTGCACCGGCACCACCAGCAGGCTGACCACGCCGAGGAACCACCAGTCCCGGCCCGGGAACTCCATCCACGCGAACGCGTAGCCCGCGAGCGAGCCGATCACCACGACCAGGATCGTCGCCGGGACCGTGATCAGCACGGTGTTCACCAGGGAGTTGGTGATGTCGCCGTTCTCCAGCAGCTTCTGGTAGCTGTCGAGGGTCAGCTGGGACGGCTTGGCGAACACCTGCCACCAGCCGCTCGCGCTCACGTCCTCCGGCGCGCGCAGCGAGGAGATCAGCAGGCCGATGGTCGGCACCAGCCAGAACAGGCCCACGAGCAGCAGGAAGAAGCGGACCAGCCCGCCGCTGAGCCGCCCGGTCATCCGCGCGGCCCAGGACTGCCGGGCCCGCACGGCCGTGTCGGTGGGTGTCACCTTCCCGATCCTTCCGGCAGTCGCCGTCATCGCCGCACCTCCCGCCGCAACCGACGGATGTTGAACAGCATCACCGGGATCACCAGGAGCAGCAGGAACACCGCGATCGCGCTGGCGATGCCCGGCTGGCCCTCCGCGAAGCCCTTGCGGTACAGCTCCAGGGCCAGCACGTTGGCGTCGTCCTGGGAGGAGCCGGGGGCGATGATGTAGACGAGGTCGAAGACCTTCAGCACGTTGATCATCAGTGTGACCACGACCACCGCCAGGACCGGCGCGAGCAGCGGCGCGGTGACCTTGCGGAACACCTGCCACTCGTTGGCGCCGTCCACGCGCGCCGCCTCCAGCAGCTCCCGGGGCACCCCCGCGAGCCCGGCCGCGATCAGCACCATCGCGAAGCCCGCCCACATCCACACGTACGACCCGATGACGGCCGGGGTCACCAGCGCCGGACCGAGCCAGTCGACGCCGTTGTAGGGCTCCTTGAAGTTGCTCGCCGGCAGCCGCAGCAGCGCTCCCTCGGCCGACGCGGGCAGCGTGAAGGTGCCGTCGCCGGCGGCCTCGGCGGAGGCCACCACCTTGCCGTCCTTGACCGCCTCGATCCGCATCCCGGCGTAGCCGAGTTCGGACGGGTCGGGCGAGCCCGGCTTTCCGACGCCCTTGCCGCGCGTGAAGTCCTGCCAGGTGGTGCCGGTGATCTTCCCGGGCTCGGCCTCGGCGGCCACGGCCTTCTTCGCGCCGTCCGGCATCTGGTCCGGGGCCACCCCGACGAGCGGGAGCGTGACCGGCTGCCCGGCGTGCACGGGGGCCGAGGTGATGAACCCGCCCGCGTCCGCCTTCAGCGGCGAGTCACGGCCGGGGTGCGCCTTCGGGAACGCCGACGACTGGGCGAAGGTGTCGTGCACCCCCACCCACACCGCGTTGGCGACGCCCTTGTCCGGGTCCTGGTCGTACACCAGCCGGAAGATGATCCCGGCCGCGAGCATGGAGATCGCCATCGGCATGAAGACGACCAGCTTGAACGCCGTTCCCCAGGACACCCGTTCGGTCAGCACCGCGAAGATCAGGCCGAGCGCGGTGGAGACCGTGGGCGCGAACACCACCCAGATGATGTTGTTCTTCAGCGCCGTCCGGATGCCGTCGTCCGTGAACAGCGCCTTGTAGTTGTCGAACCCGGCGAAGCCGTCCCCCGAGGCGTTGTAGAAGCTGCGGACGACCGAGTACCCGATCGGGTAGACCACGAGCGCGCCGAGCAGCACCAGGGCGGGCAGCAGGAACAGGGCTGCCACGCCCTTGCGGGTGCCGGTCACGCTCTTTCGGCTCTTGGGCGCGGCCGGGCCCGGAGAGGCCCCGGCCGCCGCTGCCGACGCCATGGCCGGCTCAGCTCCCGTTCCCGTACGCGGCCGCCGCGTCCTTCTCGAGCTGTGCCTGGGTGCCCGCGACGTCCTTCGGGTTCTTCAGGAAGTCCTGCAGGTCCTTCCACTCGCCCTTGCCGGGGGTGCCGCCGAACGCCTGCGGGGCCTGGTCGGACATGTCGAAGCGGAAGTCGTCGCCGGAGGCGATCAGCGCCTTGGCGATGGTGCGCTGCACCTCGTTCGGGTAGGCCGACTCCGCCACGTTCTTGTTCGGCGAGAGGTAGCCGCCGAGCTTGGCCTGGATGGTGGCCGCGTCCGGGGAGGCCAGGAAGGTGGCCAGCGCCTGGGCGGCCTTGGAGTCCTTCAGTACGACGGCCGCGTCACCGCCGGAGACCACCGGCGCGTCGGAACCCACGGCGGGGAACGGGAACACCTTCGCGTCCGTGCCCACCTTCGCCTTGGTGTCGCCGATGTTGACCTGCGCGAAGTCGCCCTCGTAGACCATGGCGGCCTTCGGCTGGTCGCCGCCGGTGAAGGTCTGGGTGACGGAGGCCGGGAACTCGGTCTGCAGCGCGCCGTCCGCGCCGCCCGCCACGTAGTCCTTCTTGCCCCAGATCTGGGCGAGCGTGGTGAGCGCCTGCTTCACCGAGGGATCGGTCCACTTGATCTTGTGCTGGGCGAGCTGGTCGTACTTCTCCGGGCCGGCCTGGGACAGATAGACGTTCTCGAACCAGTCCGTCAGCGTCCATCCGTCGGCGCCGCCGACGGAGAACGGGGTGACCCCGGAGTCGTACACCGCCTGCGCGGTGGTCAGCAGGTCCTGCCAGCTCTTGGGCTCCTTGGCGCCCGCGTTCTCGAAGGCCTTGGCGTTGTACCAGATCAGCGACTTGTTGGCGGCCTTGTAGTAGACGCCGTAACTCTTGCCGTCGACCTTGCCGATGTCCTGCCAGCCCTGCGAGTAGTTCTTCTGGAGCTCCTTGAGCGCGTCCGCGCCGAGCGGCTTCGCCCAGCCCTTCTGCACGGCCTGCTTGATCGCGCCCGGCTGCGGCAGCAGCGCCACGTCCGGCGGCTGGCCGCCGGCGATCTTGGAGCCCAGGAAGTTGATGATCGGGTCCTGGGCGGGCACGAACGTCACCTTCGCGCCGGTGCGCTTCTCGAACTCCGCGAGGACCTTCTTGAAGTTCGCCTGTTCGGTGCCGGTCCAGACGGCGGCGACCTCCAGCTTCGCGCCGTTCAGCTTCGGCAGGGTGAGGGTGGAGCCGGTGGCCCCGCCATCCGTGCCGCCGTCGCCCTTCTTGTCGCTGTCGCCGCCGGAGCAGGCGGTCAGCGCGAGGGCTCCCGCGAGCAGTGCGGCGAGTGTGGTGACGGCCCTGTGTGTCCGGATGGTGCCGCTGTTGCTGCGCATCACTTCCCCGTTCGTCGTTCTCCGTTGAACGTCAGAACTCTGTCCCGTCCGGTCCGGTCTACGCCGGGGCGGACGGAGGCGGCAAGAGCGCCTGCGCCGTCCAGCGGTCCATCGTGACCGGCTCGTGATCAGCGGGGCATGCGTGGCGTTCCGGGGCGGGCCGTCAGAGCAGTGAGGGCACCTCCGCCGCGGCGACCTCGCGGGCCGCCCGCTGCACCGCGCTGGCCAGCAGGGCCAGGTCGGTCGGGCCGTTGCCCAGCTCCCGCACCGGGCGGCGGGCCGGCGGATCGCCCATGCGCTGCCACTCCAGCGGCACCACCGTGGGCCGCTGGGTCGCGGTGCGCGGGATACGGCCGGTGACCCGGCCGCCCTGGAAGCCGACCGCCCGCCCGTCCGGGTACGTCAGCCGGCCCCGCCCCGGCGCGGGTTCCCCACCCGGTTCGCCGCCCCGCTCGGCCGGAGCGGCGCCCGTGCGCCCGGCGGACGGCGCGTCCAGCGCGATGCGCAGGGTGGCCCGTCTGGCCGGTTCCGTCTCCGCCGTACGGCCGCCCGTGCCGGCCGTCGCCACCAGGTGCACCCCGAGCCGCTCGCCCTCCCGGGCCACCGCCTCCAGCGCCCGCAGCACCGACCCGGCGGCGGGCCGGCCCGGCGAGCCGAGCGCGGGGGAGACCAGCGCGTCCAGGTCGTCGACGACCACGACGAGCCGGGGCAGCGGCGGCGCGGCCTCGGCGCGCTGCCGTGCGGCGGCTCCGGGCCGCAGCCGCAGCGTGGAACTGGGCGGCGCCTCTATGTCCCCCGTCGAATCCGCCGCGCCGGCACCGGAACCGGCGGCGGTCCGGCCGTTCGGGGTGCGCTGCGCGACGATCCGGCCCGGCGTCTCGCGCCCGGTGTGCCACTGGGCGAAGTCGGTCAGGCCCAGCAGCTCCGCGCGCCGCTTCAGCTCCGCCGTCAGTGACTGCGCGAACTCCCGCATGCGCACGGGGTCGTTGGCGATGAGGTGGGTCGTCACATGGGGTATGTCCGTACAGACGCGCAGTCCTTCGCCGCGCCCCGCGCCGGTGCCGACGCCGTCCCGGCCGTCGATCAGCACCATGCCCAGCCGGTCGGGCCGCTCGGCCGCGGCGAGCGAGGCGGCCACCGTCCGCAGCAGCTCGGTACGGCCGCTGCCGGCCGGCCCCTCGATCAGCAGGTGCGGCCCGTCGGCGGCCAGGTCGACGGTGAGCGGTCCGTGCGGCCCGGCGCCCAGCACCGCCCTGGCCCGGCCGGCCGGGGACGCCGTGTCGTCGGCCGCGTCCGCCCAGCGGGCCATCAGCGAGGCGGGGGTGGCCCGGGCCAGCCCCAGCTCGTCCAGCAGCCGCGCGGACGCCGGCAGGGGCACGGCCACGCGCGCGTGCGGCTCGGCGAGCGGGCCGTCCGGCCGCAGCGGCGCCAGCGCCCGCGCGAACCGCTCGGCCCAGGCGGGGGAGACGGCGTCGACGGTGGCGAGGGTGCCCGGGCCGACCGGGCCGGTGGGCGCGACCCGCATCAGATGGAGCGCGCCGGCCACGTCACCGCCGAGCAGGGCGACGGCCCCGCAGTGCCGGAAGGTGGGCGTGACCTCGCAGGCGGCCTCGTAGGTCCGGCTCACCGGCGAGGCGGGGGAGGCGGGCTCCGTCTCGGCGAGGCACACCACGTGGATCCCGGCCCGCGGCCCGGCCACGGCCAGCCGCGCCAGGGACTCCCGCAGGGCCGCGCCTCCCGGGTCGCCGTCCACGACGACGACCGTGTACGGCCCCGGGAAGCCGCCGGTCCCGGCCGGTCCGGCGTCCTCCCTGGCCCATGAGGGGCGGCGCGCGGCCGTCCGGGTCTGGGCGTCCGCGGGACCGGGAGCGGCCGCCGGGGCCGGGGCGGCGCCGCGGGCCCCGCCCGGTCCGGCATGACCGCCCGCCGGCGCGGTGAAAGAGGCCGCCGTGCCGAACGCCGTGCCGGTGGCGGAGGCCGGTCCGGCGGGGAAGGCCGGGTCCGGGTGGGCGTCGTGGACCGGGTCTCCGTAGTCGCCGTGCTGCCGCGGACCCGGTACGGGGGCGGTGGCGGTCCGCGCGGTGCCGCCGGTCCCGGGGGCGCCGTGCTCCACCGGAGCCGGAGCCGGAGCCGTCCGGGACGGGGCCGGCTCGGCCGTGCCCCGGCCCGTCGCCGCGTACTCGTCGACCCGGCGCAGCAGTTCCTCCGTACGGGCCGCCGCCTGCTCGCGGTCGTGGGCGAGCAGCAGGCGGCAGTCCTGGCCGTGGCCGGGGCGGACGTGCGGCAGCCAGCCGAGCCAGGACCACTCGGCCGTGCGCTCCGCCACCGGGCGGGCGCGGTCCGCGCTGATCAGCACGATCTCCAGCAGGTCGGGGGAGTGCAGCGCGGCGAGCTGGGCCAGCACGGCGCGGGCCAGCCCGGACAGCCGGGGGCGCGGCCCCGCCAGGCCCAGTGCGCCCGCCTCGCGCAGCGCGGCGGTCACCGGCACGGCGGGCAGCACGCCGGAACCGTCCGGCGCGCCGCGGTCGGCCGTGCCGAGCCGCACGGTCAGCGCCTCCGGGTGCCCCGGTCCCCGCTCCCACAGCCGGGGCCCCGGGCCCAGCGCGGTCAGCAGCAGCGCGGCCGGGTCCGGCCAGGTCTCGGGCCGCTGGGCGGCGCCGGTGCTCCCGGCGGCGGTCCCGCCGGGCAGCGTGCCGTACTCCTCGGGCCCGGCGTCCGGCTGCTCCCCGCGTCCGCCCGTGAGCCGGCGCGCCCACGCGCCGAGTCCGCCGCGCCGCCGCACCCCCGGCGGGACGTCGGTGCCCCTCAGCGGGGTGCCCTTGCGGGTGCCGCGGCCGGTGTCCTCCGGGAACGCCGTACCGGCGTGGGCGTCGACGCCGTACGGTCCGGCGTGCGTGTCGCCGCTGCCCGCGCCGCCGGACGGAGCGCTCAGGCTCTCCGCGCTCGGCGCCCCGGCCTGCCCGGGCACCACGAGGGGCTCCACGGAGTCGTGTGCGCGGTCGTGGCCGGCGTCGTGGTCCGCCGAGCCGTACGTGTGCCGGGTGGGCCCGGCCGGGTCCGGGCCGCTCCCGGCGGCCGGCGGCTCCACGCGCGCGTGCCCCTCCGGTTCGCCCGGGAGCACTCGCAGGCACCCCTCCCCGTCCGGCACCGTGGCCGTGCGCGCCCCGGGACCCCCGGACGGCGTAACCCGCAGGGCGGATTCACCGATCCGCAGCAGCGCGCCCGCGGGGAACCGCACCGGGCGCTCGCCCACGCGCGTGCCGTCGAGGGCGGTGCCGTTCGTGGAGCCGAGGTCGGTGACCGAGACCCGGCCGTCGGCGCCGACCGTGACCGCGCAGTGCAGACGGGAGACGTCCGGGTCGTCCAGCGGCACGTCGGCGTCGGCGGAACGGCCGACGGTGATCCGGCCGCCGTGCAGCAGATGGACCCCGCCCGCGTCCGGCCCGGCGACCACGTGCAACTGGGTCGGGGCGTCGTCCAGTTCGGGATGCGGCTCGGGGGCCGCCGGAGCGCCCAGGGACAGCACGGCGCCGTCGACCAGCGGGGGCTCGCCCAGGACACGGCGGCGCGCGTCCAGCCGCTCCGCGCCCGCGTACAGCACCACCGGGGCGCCGCCGCCGGTGTCCCGGCCCACGCCGCCCTCCCCGGCGACCGCCGCGGCCAGCCCCGACGCCACCGCGGCCAGATCCGTGCCCGCGGGCGCCGTCACCAGCACGTCGCGGCTCACGGCACGGCCCCGCTGCGGGGACGGGCCCAGCGGATCTACGACGGTCAGCCGGATCTGCATCGCCGTCAGAGGTCCCTTCTGCCCGGGCGCGGACTACCCCACCCCCCGCACGAGCACGTCGGCCAGTACTGCACGCATCCTCGCACCTGTCACTGACAACGTGCCCACGACCCGGTGCCAAGTGATCTTGATTGGTCAGCTCTGCCCCCAAAAGTGCCTGACCAGTGGTGCGCCGATGATCAGTTGAGATCGGTCACGTACGGCACCTGGCAACCAGGGGACCGGGGCGAGCGTCTTCCCTTCGAACCGGGAACCCCTGGAGCCACGACCCCGAGAGGCGGGGTCCGGGCGGACCGGCGAACATCGTCGGGAACGCTTACGTAGTGCCCTGTGGACCGGCACTACAGTGGGTCGGAACACCAGAATCGGCAAGCAAGCAGCAGGGAGCGCGTGACGTGCGGCCAGTCGGCAGCAAGTACCTGCTCGAGGAGCCGCTCGGACGCGGCGCCACGGGCACCGTCTGGCGTGCCCGCCAGCGCGAGACGGCGGGTGCCGAGGCGGCCGTGCCCGGTCAGCCCGGCGAGACGGTCGCGATCAAGGTCCTCAAGGAGGAGCTGGCGAGCGACCCGGACATCGTGATGCGCTTCCTGCGCGAGCGCTCCGTCCTGCTCCGGCTCACCCACCCGAACATCGTGCGGGTCCGCGACCTGGTCGTCGAGGGCGATCTGCTGGCCCTCGTCATGGACCTCGTCGACGGCCCCGACCTGCACCGCTATCTGCGCGAGAACGGCCCCTTCACGCCCGTCGCCGCCGCGCTGATGACCGCGCAGATCGCCGACGCCCTCGCCGCGAGCCACGCCGACGGCGTCGTCCACCGCGACCTGAAGCCCGCCAACGTGCTGCTCCAGCAGTACGAGGGCCGGATGCACCCGATGCTGACCGACTTCGGCATCGCCCGCCTCGCCGACTCCCCGGGCCTGACCCGCACCCACGAGTTCGTCGGCACGCCCGCGTACGTCGCGCCGGAGTCCGCCGAGGGCCGGCCGCAGACCTCCGCCGTCGACGTGTACGGCGCCGGCATCCTGCTGTACGAGCTGGTCACCGGCCGTCCGCCGTTCTCCGGCGGCAGCGCCCTCGAAGTACTGCACCAGCACCTGAGCGCCGAGCCGCGCCGCCCCTCCACCGTCCCCGACCCGCTGTGGACGGTCATAGAGCGCTGCCTGCGCAAGAACCCCGACGAGCGGCCCAGCGCCGAGAACCTCGCGCGCGGGCTGCGGGTCGTCGCCGAGGGCGTCGGCGTGCACGCGAACGCCGCGCAGATCGCCGCGGCCGAGGGCGTGGGCGCCCTGCTCGCCCCCGACCCGGCCCCGGCCGCCGTCCCGGGGGAGCCCGGCGCCGCCGACCCCACCCAGGTGCTGCCGACGAACGCGCCCCAGGGGGCGTACGACCCCAACGCCGCGACCAGCGTGCTGCCGCACACCGGCGGTCCGGCCGGCGCCGCCGACCCCACCGCCGTACTGCCGAACACCGGCGCCGCGGACCCCACGGCGGTGCTGCCGAACACCGGCCCGCAGGGGCAGCAGCCGGACCAGCCGCACCCCTGGCAGAACCAGCTTCGCGCCGCCCGGGACCGCAACGAGCAGACGCAGGTCCAGTACCTCGACCCCGACGAGGACCCGCTGCGCCGCCGGCCCCAGCGCCAGGTCGCCAGGCCGCAGCAGCAGCGCCAGGCCCAGCAGGGACGCCCGCAGCAGCCGCAGCCGCGCGGCAGGCAGCAGCCGCACGCCGGATACGGCTACCCGGACCAGCAGCCCCAGCAGTACGCCCCGCAGCGGCAGCCGCAACGGCAGCCGCAGCGCTACGCGCCCCCCGCCCCGGAGCCGCAGCGTCCCGCGCGTGAGCCCCGGGCGCCGCGGCAGCGCGGCGCCAACCCGATGAAGATCCCCGGACTCGGCTGCCTCAAGGGCTGCCTGTTCACGATCGTCATCCTGGTCGTCGCGAGCTGGCTGGTCTGGGAGCTGACCCCGCTGCACACCTGGGTCGGCCAGGGCCGGGGCTACTGGTCCCAGCTCAGCGACTGGGCCGGCCAGGTGGGCGACTGGATCAAGCAGCTCGACAGCTCCTCCGGCAACGGCAACTGAACGCGAGTTTGGGAATTTGTCGACATCCGGCGGGTGATTTCCGCCTCGACGGTGAAGGTTGGCTCGCTCGACGCGTAGTTTTGTCGCCCGGGGGTCCTGGTCTGTCGGCTGGGGGTCCGGGGGCCGTCCCCCGGAAGGACGCAGCGGCGACAACACGCGTCGGTAGGAGCAGTCTTGGCACGGAAGATCGGCAGCCGGTACACCGCGAACCAGATCCTGGGGCGGGGCAGCGCCGGCACGGTGTGGCTGGGCGAGGGACCGGAGGGGCCCGTCGCGATCAAGCTGCTGCGTGAGGACCTCGCGTCCGACCAGGAGCTCGTCGGGCGCTTCGTGCAGGAGCGCACCGCGCTGCTCGGCCTGGAGCACCCGCACATCGTCTCCGTGCGCGACCTGGTGGTCGACGGCAACGACCTGGCCCTGGTCATGGACCTGGTGCGCGGCACCGACCTGCGCACCCGCCTGGAGCGCGAGCGGCGGCTCGCACCGGAGTCGGCCGTGGCGATCGTCGCCGATGTCGCCGACGGACTCGCCGCCGCCCACGCGGCCGGGGTGGTCCACCGGGACGTGAAGCCCGAGAACATCCTGCTGGACATGCAGGGCCCGCTCGGCCCCGGCGGGTCCCACCCGGCGCTGCTCACCGACTTCGGCGTGGCCAAGCTGATCGACTCCCCGAAGCGGACCCGCGCCACGAAGATCATCGGCACTCCGGACTACCTGGCCCCGGAGATCGTCGAGGGCCTGCCGCCGCGCGCCGCTGTGGACATCTACGCGCTGGCCACGGTCCTCTACGAACTCCTCGCGGGCTTCACGCCGTTCGGCGGCGGCCACCCCGGCGCGGTGCTGCGCCGGCACGTCACCGAGACCGTCGTACCGCTGCCCGGCATCCCCGAGGAGCTGTGGGCGCTGCTCGTGCAGTGCCTGGCGAAGGCGCCCGCCTCCCGGCTGCGCGCCTCGGAGCTCGCGGTACGGCTGCGGGAGCAGCTGCCCCTGCTGGCCGGCATGCCCCCGCTGGACGTGGACGAGCCGGACGCGGACTCCGCCGACGAGGCCGAGGACCAGGTGGCGCGGGACCCGGCCGGCGAGGAGCCGGTACGGCGGCGGGGCGCGGTGTCCCTGGTGCCCGGCGCCAGACCCGACTCCAACCGGGACACCCACACCTCGATGCGGGTCCCGGCACCGGACGAGCTGGCGGGCGGAGCCCACGGCACGGCGCGGGCACCGCGCGCGGCGGGCGCGCCCCGGCCGGGCTCGGCCCGGCACCGGGCCGCGATGCGGCGGCGCCGGATCACGCTGGGCGTGGCGGGGGTGGTCCTGGCCGCGGCCATCGGCCTGGGGGCGTGGGCGGCGACATCGGGCGACGACGAGCCCCCGGCCGGCACCCACAGCACGTCGACGCCGTGACCCGCGGGCGCCGCTCCGGGTGAGGCGGCCCTTCCGGCGCCCGAGGGCGAGGCCGCCCGGGCCGGGGCGGGGGCCCGGGGGCGCGGCACCCCGCGGGGCGCGGGCGGCACCGGCCGCCCACGGGCCCGGCCGAGCCACCCTGCTCTGGCCGCTCGGCGGAGCCGTTACGCTGGATGCGTGGCAGTCGTCGATGTATCCGAAGAGCTGAAGTCCCTCTCCTCGACCATGGAGTCGATCGAGGCCGTCCTGGACCTCGACAGGATGAGGGCAGACATCGCCCTGCTCGAGGAGCAGGCGGCCGCGCCGTCCCTGTGGGACGACCCGGACGAGGCGCAGAAGATCACCAGCAAGCTCTCCCACCTCCAGGCCGAGGTCAGGAAGGCGGAAGGGCTGCGCGGCCGGATCGACGATCTCGCCGTCCTCTTCGAGATGGCCGAGGAGGAGGACGACCCGGACACCCGCGCCGAGGCCGAGTCCGAGCTGACGGCCGTCCGCAAGGCGCTGGACGAGATGGAGGTCCGGACGCTGCTCAGCGGCGAGTACGACTCCCGCGAGGCCCTCGTCAACATCCGCGCCGAGGCCGGTGGCGTCGACGCCGCCGACTTCGCCGAGAAGCTCCAGCGCATGTACCTGCGCTGGGCCGAGCAGCGCGGCTACAAGACCGAGGTCTACGAGACGTCGTTCGCGGAGGAGGCGGGCATCAAGTCCACCACCTTCGCCGTGCAGGCGCCGTACGCCTACGGCACCCTCTCCGTCGAGCAGGGCACCCACCGCCTGGTGCGCATCTCGCCCTACGACAACCAGGGCCGCCGCCAGACCTCCTTCGCGGGCGTGGAGATCCTCCCCGTGGTCGAGCAGACCGACCACGTCGAGATCGACGAGTCCGAGCTGCGGGTGGACGTCTACCGGTCGTCCGGTCCCGGCGGCCAGGGCGTGAACACCACGGACTCCGCGGTGCGCCTCACCCACATCCCCACCGGCATCGTCGTCTCCTGCCAGAACGAGCGGTCGCAGATCCAGAACAAGGCGACCGCGATGAACGTCCTCCAGGCCAAGCTGCTGGAGCGGCGCCGCCAGGAGGAGCAGGCCAAGATGGACGCCCTCAAGGGCGACGGCGGCAACTCCTGGGGCAACCAGATGCGTTCCTACGTGCTGCACCCCTATCAGATGGTCAAGGACCTGCGCACCGAGCACGAGGTGGGCAACCCCGAGGCCGTGTTCAACGGCGAGATCGACGGGTTCCTCGAGGCCGGTATTCGCTGGCGCAAGCAGCAGGAGAAGTAACCTTGTCGACATGACAACTGCCGCCCTCGAGGCGGCAGTTGTCATTTGTCTGGGTTTTACATCACACTCACAGCTTCCAAGTCACGGCAAACGCCGCTCCGTCGGACATTGCGCCCGCAACGGCCTTGACGATGCTCCGAAAACTCGGAAGGGTGAAGCGTGGCATGCGTATCTCTGGGGCGCATGTGAACCGGGGGAATTGACGCAGATCTCGTCACGGCTGCCTCCGTCGATCACGGCAAGCCCCACGCGCCGCCTCATTGACGACAGCTACTGGGGGTAGCAACCACATGACGAAGAAGACGCGGATCCGGGTCGCGCGGATAGCGGCCGGCGCCGTGATCGCGGCCGGCGCCTCGCTCACCGCAGCGGGTGCCGCCTCGGCCCTGGACCTCGGAGTCCAGGCCGGGCCGATCACCCTGGGTGTAAGCACCGAGGGTGAGGCAGACGGTGGCACGGCCGACGGGGGTACCGCCGATGGCGGGACGGCCGACGGCGGCGCCAATGTCGGTGTGACCGAAGGTGGTGACGGTGGCACCGTTACCTCCGGTGGCACCACGGACGGTGGTACCACGATCGGTGGCACTGTCACCATCGGTGGCACCACGTCGGACGGCGGCACCACGACCGGTGGCACCACGACGGACGGTGGTACGACCACGACCGGTGGCACCACGACGGACGGTGGTACGACCACGACCGGTGGCACCACGACGGACGGTGGTACCACCACGACCGGTGGCGACGACAGCACCGGTGGTAACGGCAACTCGGGCGGCAACGGCGGCGGCCACGGCAACTCCGGTGGCAACGGCAACTCCGGCGGCAACGGCAACGGTGGCGGCTCCAGCACCACCGGCGGCGACGGCTCCACCGGCGGCGGTGACACCCCCCAGGGCGGCGGCAACGACAACGCCTCCCAGGAGGAGGGCTCCTCCGCCCTCACCGACACCGGCTCGGACACCACGGCTCAGGGCGGCGACAAGCAGCTCGCCGAGACCGGTGCCGGACAGACCGCGTTCCTGCTGGTCGGCGCCGCGACGATGATCGCCGGCGGCATCGGCTTCCGCTTCCTGCCGCGGCTGGTGAACGGCCGGGGCGGCGCCGCCGCCTGAACGTAGCCGCACGGCGACGTTCCGCACACAGCGCGCAACACGAAGGGCCCGGAGCTTCTCGCTCCGGGCCCTTCGGCCGTCTTGTCCGGTCTTCCTACGCGGTCTGGTGGGCCAGCAGCGCCACCGCGGCGATCAGCACCGCGAGCAGTGCGATCAGCGCCATGGGGTTCAGCCCCGCGAAGAAGCCCTCCTGCTGCAGTCGCTCGCGGTTGGCACGGCACACCGGGCACCGGCCCTCACTCACGGGCGACGCGCAGTTCGCGCACACCAACCGGTCGTACGTCATGCGCTCGCCCTCCTCGCGCCGGCCATCACCCATACAACGCGCACGGGAACCAGAACGTTCCCCCTCCACTGTGCCAGGTTCCCCCGCAAAGAGCGCGGGCTCTCGAAGAAGCCCGAATCCCGTCTGTACAAAAACACACAAGCCGCAACCAACCGCGACCGGGCCCTGCGCTCGCACTCCCGGTTCGCGTATGGTCACGCTCATCTACCCCCGGCGACCCGTGGTGCATCCGTGATCCGATTCGACAACGTCTCCAAGGTCTACCCCAAGCAGACCCGCCCGGCCCTCAGGGATGTCTCCCTGGAGGTCGAGAAGGGCGAGTTCGTCTTCCTCGTCGGGTCCTCCGGCTCCGGCAAGTCGACCTTCCTGCGGCTGGTGCTGCGCGAGGAGCGGTGCAGCCACGGCCAGGTGCACGTCCTCGGCAAGGACCTCGCGCGCCTCTCCAACTGGAAGGTGCCGCAGATGCGCCGCCAGTTGGGGACGGTGTTCCAGGACTTCCGCCTGCTGCCCAACAAGACCGTCGCCGAGAACGTGGCCTTCGCGCAGGAGGTCATCGGCAAGTCGCGCGGTGAGATCCGCAAGTCCGTGCCGCAGGTGCTCGACCTCGTCGGGCTCGGCGGCAAGGAGGACCGGAGGCCGGGTGAGCTGTCCGGTGGTGAGCAGCAGCGCGTGGCCATCGCGCGGGCCTTCGTCAACCGGCCCAAACTGCTGATCGCGGACGAGCCCACCGGCAACCTCGACCCGCAGACCTCCGTCGGCATCATGAAGCTGCTCGACCGCATCAACCGGACGGGCACGACCGTCATCATGGCGACGCACGACCAGAACATCGTGGACCAGATGCGCAAGCGCGTCATCGAGCTGGAGAAGGGCCGCCTCGTCCGCGACCAGGCCCGCGGCGTCTACGGCTACCAGCACTGACCCGCCGCCCCAGTCACGTCCACGGAAAGGCTTGATCCGACGCCATGCGCGCCCAGTTCGTCCTGTCGGAGATCGGTGTCGGTCTCCGCCGCAACCTGACGATGACCTTCGCCGTCATCGTCTCCGTCGCCCTGTCCCTGGCCCTGTTCGGCGGCTCCCTGCTGATGAGCGACCAGGTGAGCACCATGAAGGGCTACTGGTACGACAAGGTCAACGTCTCGATCTTCCTGTGCAACAAGAGCGACGCGCAGTCGGACGTCAACTGCGCCAAGGGTGCGGTCACCGAGGACCAGAAGAAGCAGATCCGCACCGACCTCGGCAAGATGACCATCGTCGAGAAGGTGACCTACGAGTCGCAGGACGAGGCGTACAAGCACTACAAGGAGCAGTTCGGCAACTCCCCGCTGGCCGGCTCGCTGACGCCGGACCAGATGCAGGAGTCGTACCGCATCAAGCTCAAGGACCCGCAGAAGTACCAGGTCATCGCGACCGCGTTCAACGGGCGTGACGGCGTGCAGTCGGTGCAGGACCAGAAGGGCATCCTGGACAACCTCTTCCAGCTGCTGAACCTGATGAACCGGGCGGCGCTCGGCGTGATGGCGCTGATGCTGCTCGTCGCGCTGCTGCTGATCGTCAACACCGTGCGCGTGTCCGCGTTCAGCCGTCGGCGTGAGACCGGGATCATGCGCCTCGTCGGCGCCTCGGGCTTCTACATCCAGGCGCCGTTCATCATGGAGGCCGCGGTCGCCGGACTCATCGGCGGTGGCCTCGCCTGCATCTTCCTGGTCGTCGGGCGGTACTTCACGATCGACCACGGCATGGCCCTGTCCAACAAGCTCACGCTGATCAACTTCGTCGGCTGGGACGCGGTGTTGAC
This sequence comes from Streptomyces sp. NPDC005706, assembly GCF_040631045.1. NCBI lineage: Bacteria > Bacillati > Actinomycetota > Actinomycetes > Kitasatosporales > Streptomycetaceae > Streptomyces > Streptomyces sp. NPDC005706. Next base: position 44,651 of record NZ_JBEXYS010000001.1, read on the forward strand.
CAAGCTGCCGCTGATCCTCGCCACCAGTGTGCTGATGCCCGCTCTGGCGGCGTTCTTCGCGCTGCGCAAGTACCTGAAGGTGTGACGCATCCCAAGAGGGCCGTACGGGCGTCCGTCCGTACGGCCCTTCGCCGTTGTCCTAGACTCACCGCCATGTCAGGCCGTGACCCGTTCTGTCAGCCCCGCCGCACCGGCCGTGGGGCCGCCCTGACATTGGTCTTCGCCTGCGCGCTGGTCGCGGGCGCCGCCACCGGCTCCTTCCCGGACACCGGCCAGGGCGCCCGGTCCGGCCCCAAGTCCGCCTCGGCTCCGGTGCCTTCGGCCACCCGTCACGAGGCCGTGCGGCGGGCCGCCGCCAAGGCGATGGCCGACGGCAAGTCGCCCATGGAGGCCGCCGAGCGGGCCGTCAGCCGCAGCGGGGACCGCTGGGGAGCCGTCTACTCCGAGGACGAGTACCAGGAGTTCCAGGAGGCCCTGGACGGCCAGTACACCGGTACCGGGCTGGGAGCGCGGGCCGAGCCGGACGGCCGGATCGAGGTGAGCCGGGTGCAGCCCGGCTCGCCCGCGGCAGGCGCCGGGATCCGCAAGGGGGACCGGCTGCGCAGCGTCGACGGCACGGACGTGGCCGGGCGGCCGGTCACCGACGTGGTCTCGTTACTCCGGGGCGACGCCGAGGACGCGGCCGCCGGTACGACCGTGACGCTCGGCCTCCAGCGCGGCACGCGCGCGTGGACCGAGCCCCTGCGCCGGGCCAGGCTGTCCACGGACCCGGTGACCGTCCACAAGCTGCCCGGCCGGATCACCGTCATCAAGGTCGCCGCCTTCACCAAGGGCTCCGGCGACTCCGTGCGCGCCGCCGTGCACCGCGCCCCGGCCGGCGCCGGCATCGTCCTCGACCTGCGGGGGAACTCCGGCGGGCTGGTCACCGAGTCCGTGGAGACCGCCTCCGCCTTCCTCGACGGCGGCCTGGTCGCCACCTACGACGTCGACGGCGCCCAGCGCGCCCTGCACGCCGACACCGGCGGCGACACCGACCGGCCCCTGGTCACCCTGGTCGACGGCGGCACGATGAGCGCGGCCGAGATGCTCACCGGTGCCTTGCAGGACCGGGGACGCGCGGTCGTGATCGGCACCCGCACCTTCGGCAAGGGCTCCGTCCAGATGCCCACCGGACTGCCCGACGGCTCGGTCGCCGAGCTGACCGTGGGCCACTACCGCACCCCGTCCGGCCGCGCGGTCGACGGCCGGGGCATCACCCCCGACCTGGATCCGGGGCCGCAGGCGCTGCGGCGGGCGGAGACGGTCCTGGGCGGCCTGGGCGACCCGTCGTAGCCCCCTTTAATGCACTTCCCCCGCACCCCCTCCATGGTGCGAAAATGGTCGGCACTATGGCTAAGGAAAAAGGGCGCAAGCTGATCGCGCAGAACAAGAAGGCGCGGCACGACTACCTCATCCTCGACACGTACGAGGCCGGTCTCGTGCTCATGGGCACCGAGGTGAAGTCGCTGCGCCAGGGGCGGGCCTCGCTGGTCGACGGCTTCGTGCAACTGGACGGTCACGAAGCGTGGCTGCACAACGTGCACGTGCCCGAGTACAGCCAGGGCACCTGGACCAACCACAGCGCCCGGCGCAAGCGGAAGCTGCTGCTGCACCGCGACGAGATCGACAAGCTCGAGGCGAAGTCCCAGGAGACGGGTCACACGATCGTGCCCCTCGCCCTGTACTTCAAGGACGGCCGCGCCAAGGTCGAGATCGCGCTGGCGAAGGGCAAGAAGGAGTACGACAAGCGCCAGACCCTGCGCGAGAAGCAGGACCGGCGCGAGACGGACCGCGCGATGTCGGCCGTGCGGCGCAAGCAGCGGGGCTAGTCACCGGACCGGCGCCACCGGCGGGAATAGGCTGGCACCGAACCGCGTTGGTCACGTACGATGGCAACGCACCCCACAGAGGGTGCGAGCCCCCTCTCCGGAGGGCCCTCCACGGAGGGGATTGAAAAATCAACATGGGGATGATCGGTTTCGACAGCGGCTGTCGAAGCAGGGGAAGCGTGTCGAGGAAGCGGCCATGATCTCGTAAACCACAGGCCGAAAACAATAATCGCCAACACCAAGCGCGATTCCTCCCACTTCGCCCTCGCTGCCTAATTAGCAGCTAGCGAAGCTCTCAAGGGAGTGTCAGCCCGGGCTTGTTCCCGTCCCGGATCCTGGCATCGACTAGGGGACTAAACCTTGATCCCGGTCACGGGGTGAAGAGGGAAATCAAACAGTGACTGAGCCCGTCGGCGACTTGTTCGCGTGATCGCCGGGGCCGAGAAAAGCGAAGCGAACTGCACACGGAGAAGCCCTGGTTCCGCACCGTTGGACGCGGGTTCGATTCCCGCCATCTCCACGAGACGGAGGTGGACCGTGCTCGCGACACGCGCGAGCTCGGTCCGTCTCGTCGGGACCTCCGGGGGCATGACCCCCGGACCCCCTCATCCCATGTGGGCACAGGTCCCGTCGCTCCCGAGCGGCGGGGCCTTTGTCATGCGGTCCGCCGGGCGAGCCGGGTCAGCGTGGCCGTGACCAGGGCCCGTACGCCCGTGTCCAGCGTCGGCTGGAGGACCGGCGCGAACCGGGAGCTGTGGTTGACCGGGATGTCCTGCGCCACCGTGCCGCGCCGCCGGGCGGCCTCGTAGGTGTCCGGGTCGACGCAGCCGAGGGCCCAGTAGGTGTACGGGACGCCGAACGCGTCCGGGACGCGGCTGAAGTCCTCGCTCGCGCTCTGCAGTTCGACCGTGCCCGCGTGGTCCCCGAAGACCTCGGTGAAGGCGGCGGCCACCTCACGGGTCACCGCCGTGTCGTTGACGGTCGGCGGGAAGCGGGTGCCCTCCTCGATCTCCGGCTCGCGGGTCGCTCCCGAGGCGGCGCACTCGGCCGTCACGATCCGCCGCACCGCCGCCAGGACGGACCGCCGGGTTCCCTCGTCGTAGGTGCGCGCGTTCAGCAGCAGTTCCGCCGACTCGGGGATCACGTTGCCGCTCGTGCCCGCCTGCACGGAGCCCACCGTGAGCACGGCGGGCCAGGTGGCGGCCAGCTCGCGCGAGACGATCGTCTGGAGCCGGACGACGATCATCGACGCCATCACCACCGGGTCGATCGCGGCCTGCGGCGCCGAGCCGTGGGCGCCCCTGCCGTGGACGGTGACGCGGATGTTGTCCGCCGCGGACAGGAAGGAACCGGCGCGGGTGCCGACCCGCCCCGCCGGATAGGGCAGCACATGCTGGGCGAACGCCACGTCCGGCCGCGGCACGAGTCCGGTGAGCCCGTCGGCGAGCATCCGGTCGGCGCCGTCACCGGGCTCCTCGGCCGGCTGGAACAGGGCCACCAGCGTTCCCCGCCACGCCCCGCGAGCGGACGCCAGCAGCCGGGCCGCGCCCAGCAGACAGGTGACGTGCATGTCATGTCCGCAGGCGTGCGCCACCGGCACCTCCCGGCCGGCCGCGTCCTTGCCGACGGCCTTGCTGGCGTACGGCAGGCCGGTCTCCTCGCGCACCGGCAGCGCGTCCATGTCGGCGCGCAGCAGCACCGTCGGCCCGTCCCCGTTGGCCAGCACGCCGACCACACCGGTGCCGCCGATCCCGTCGTGCACCTGGTACCCGCAGTTCCCGAGGCGCTCCGCCACCCGGGTCGCCGTCCGGTGTTCCTGGTGGCCGAGCTCCGGGTGGGCGTGCAGGTCCTCGTAGAAGCCCTCCAGCTCGGGCCGGATGTCACCGAGCCCGGCTACGACCTCGTCCACGCGTTCCCTGAGGCTCATGAGGTTGTGGTGCTCCCTGTTCTCCGGTGGGTGGTGCCCCCGCCCGTCCCGCAGTCCGTCCGTCGCCCGGCCCCTGGCCCGTCCGGGTCACGGGCCGCGGCCGCGTGCCGCCCCGGGCCGCCAGTCACGGCTGCCCGGCAGCCGCCAGCCCCGGGTCAGCGCGGCCAGCCGCAGTGAGACGCCCACCAGGATCCCGGCCAGGATGCCGAGGGTGGGCGCACCGAGCCGGTTGCACAGGACCATCACCCCGCTCACCAGCACGGCGACGGTCGCGTACAGGGGGGTGCCGCCGAAGATGGCGGGGGTACGGGCCAGCAGCAGGTCCCGGATGGCCCCGCCGCCGACCGCCGTGATCGTGCCCAGCAGCACGGCGGGCAGCCAGCCGAGTCCGACGGAGAGGGTCTTCTGCGCCCCGGCGATCGCCCAGACGCTGAGCGCCAGCGCGTCGAGCAGGTTGAAGGTCCAGCCGGAGGTGTGACGGCTCAGGTCGGCGACGAAGGCCAGCAGGGTCCCGGCGGTGGCGACGGTGAGATAGGTGTAGTCCGTCAGGGCGACGGGCGTCCCGTGCTGCAGCAGGGTGTCGCGGAGGATTCCGCCGCCGAGACCGGAGACGATGCCGATGACCAGGAAGCCGAAGAGGTCCAGCCGGCGGCTCCGCGCCAGCACCCCGCCGAGTGTCCCGTTCGCGAACACTCCGCTCAGGTCCAGCACCCGGGTCACCTCGGTCACGTTCTCCGGGGACAACCAGCCGGCCACGCATCAGCACCTCCCTCCCTCACCCTCACCGTCGCCCCGATCATCGAACCAGCCGGAGCGCGCACCCGCCCGGTGAGCGTCCGCCTACCGAGTCGCCGCGGCCTGCCCGGCCGTCCCCGTCCGCAGCCGCGACGAGCCGATCACCAGGGCCACGGCGGCCGCGACCGCCGGTACGGCGAAGCCGGTGGCCGGTGAGCCGTGCTCGGCCGCCCAGCCGCCGGCCGCCGAGCCGCAGGCGATGCCGGTGAGCAGTCCGGTGACGACGAGGCTCATGCCCTCGTTGAGCCGGTCGGCCGGGGTGCGGGCCTGCACCAGGGTCATCGCGGTCACCATCGTCGGCGCCGTCGCCATGCCCGCGACCAGCAGCGCACCCGCCAGGGCCACGAGGGAACCCGTGCCGGCGGCGGCCAGCCAGGGCAGGGTCATCAGGGCGGCCATCGCGAGCAGGCAGCGGGGGAGGCCGAGCCCGGCCGGTTTCAGGGCCCCGTACAGCAGACCGGCCGCGCACGAGCCCGCCGCCTGCAACGCGAGCACCAGACCGGCCGCCGCCCGGTGCCCCTGGGCGTCGGCGTACGCGATCGTGACGACCTCCATCGAGCCGAACACCGCGCCGGTCGCCACGAAGCAGGCCAGGAGTGCCGGAATCCCCGGGCTGCGCAGCGGCGACCGGGCCTTGGAGCGGGCCAGTGGCGGTGGCTCGGTCGCCCGCTGCGCGGTGAACAGCAGCATGCCGGCCAGCAGCAGTACGGCCCCGGCGAGCGTGCCCGCCTCCGGGAAGAACGTGCCGGTCAGAAAGGCGGCCAGCACCGGGCCCAGCATGAAGCACAGCTCGTCGGCGGCCTGCTCGAAGGAGTTCGCGGTATGCAGGGCGGCGGGGTCGTCGCGCAGCAGGTGGGCCCAGCGGGCGCGGGACAGGCCGCCGATGTTGGGAGTGGCGGCCGTGGCGGTGTAGGCGGCGAACAGGGTCCAGTCCGGGGCGCCGTAGCGCACGCACAGCAGCAGGGTGAGGCTGCCCAGCACGGCCGCGAGGGTGGCCGGTACGGCGACCCGGGCCTGGCCGTGCCGGTCGACGAGCCGCGCGATCCACGGCCCGGCCACCCCGGTCGCCGCGAGACCGACCGCGGTGACGGCGCCGGCGAGGGCGTACGAGCCCCGGGCCCCGGCGATCATCACGACCGCGCTCACGCTGAACATGCCCATGGGCAGCCGCGCGACGAGATTGCCCGCGGTGAAGGCGACCGTGCCGGGGTGGGAGAAGAGCCCCCGGTATCCGCGGAGCTGCCCCGTCTCCCGCTCTTCGCACTGCTCGTTCGGTATTCGGCTGTCTTCGGTGGTCTGTGGCGGCATGACTCAACGGTGGCCCGGAGTGGATCATCCGGTCCAACACCTTCTCGGTGCCGACTCACACGCCCGCGTTGTGAATCCGGGTTGTAGATTCGCCGCCATGCCCGCTCCCGCCGCCATAGAACCGCGCCTGCTGCGCGCCTTCGTCGCCGTCGCCGAGGAGCTGCACTTCACCCGGGCCGCGGCCCGTCTGTACGTGGCGCAGCAGGCGCTGAGCCGGGACGTACGGCGGCTGGAACGCGAGCTGGGCGCGGAGTTGTTCGTACGGACCACCCGTCAGGTGACGCTCACCGCGGACGGCGAGCGGCTGCTGCCGCACGCCCGGCGGGTGCTGGCCGCCCAGGACGACCTGCTCGCCGCCTTCGGCCAGGCCCGGCCGCTGCTGGTGGACCTCAATTCCGCCGGTCTGCTCACCGGCCGCCGGGTGCTGCACCGGGCCCGGGAACTCGCCCCCGACTGCGAGCTGATGGCCCGCTACGAGAGCGGTCTGACGGGGGCGGCGGCCGAGGTGCTCGCCGGCCGGCTGGACGTCTCCTTCGGGCGCTTCGCGGGCGTGGACCCGGCCCTGCGGTCGGGGCTCGAACAGCAGCCGGTGCGCTACGAGCCGATGGCCGTCGTCCTGCCCGACGGCCACCCCCTGGCCGCGCTGCCGGAGGTCCCGCTGGCGGCGCTGGCCGGGGAGACGGTGTACGCCGGGGCGGGGAACCCGCGCACCCGGGAGTGGACCGACCTCGCACTTCACCTCTTCGAGGGACGTGGCATCCGACTCGCTCCACCCCTTCCGCTGCCGGTCGGTGACGAGGAGTTCGAGCGCATCATGGCCAAGACCCGGAACGTGATCCTGGCCGTGGTGGACTTTCCGGCCATGCCCCGTTCGGTGCTGCGGCCGCTCGTCGATCCGGTTCCGCTCTCACCCGTCTCGCTGGTCTGGCGCAAAGGGCTGGTCCATCCCGGACTGACGGCGCTCCGCAGGGCCGCGAGTGACATCGCGCGGGCCGAAGGGTGGCTCCGGCGGCCCACCGACCGATGGATTCCAGCCGCGGATGATGATGTGATGAGCGCCCACTAGGTGGCACGTGGCGAACACACAACCTCCGCATGCGCTACATTCATGGCCCGAGCACGGTGTGGTAAAGGGGGCGCTCGGGCTGGGTGGGGGCCTGGTTCGAACGGCGGGTGCTCGGTGTCGATGCGCACCCGGAACTGTCCCGTGGGGGGATGTGCGCACGTGAAAGAGTGGCGAGAAGACGCCCAACCGGAGTGGCCCCAAGTCGCATCCGCGCCCTGGCAACACCCGGTACCGGGTCACACCCGGGCGTTCCCGGAGACAGGCGCCCTCCGGGGCGGCGGCCACGCCGATTCCAGCCTTCCGCACGGCGGTCACCCGGCCGGCACGGCGTTCCCGGAGACCGGTGACGTCCCCGGTGCCGGCGCCTTCCCGGCGACCGGGATACTCCGGGGCGGTCGAGCCGCCCGGACCGAGGCCGACGGGACGGCCGTACTCCCGCGGGCCCGCGACGACCGCGCGGCCGCGGACTTCCGCCGCGCCCCGGACCGCGGTGCGACTGCCGCCCCGGACCCCGAACAGACCACCGTGCTGCGCCGGGTGAGGGTCGGCGGCCACACCGGACCCGGCACCGCGGAGTCCCTCCGCGACCCCTGGGGCGAGCCCCTTCCCTCCATTCCCACCCAGCCCACCGCCTCCGACCCCACGCACGACCCGCACGAGGTGACGGTCCAGATGGAGGCCGTCCAGCTCGGCGACGGCCGGCTGACCGCGGCCCCGGGCACCACGCACGGCACCGGCCGCGAGACCGCCGACGGCCCCGTCTTCGTCGACGAGTCCGGCCGCCGCAGCCGTACCTTCCGCCGCCTCGGCGTGATCGTCGGCCTGGCCTGCGCCGGGTACGCCGTGGTCATCGTGGCGACGCTGTTCTCGGGCAGCTCGGACGCGCCATGGGTTCCGGTGCCCGGCCAGGACGAGAACGCGCCCGCCAGCCAGGTGGACTCCCCGCCGCTGCCCAGCGTTTCGGCGGATCCGGCGCCGGAGAGCGGTGGCCCCGCGGCCACCCCCGTCGTGTCCCCGACGGCGAGCGCCGGCACCGCACCGGGCGCCGGCTCGCTGTCGAGCTCCGCCCCGGGCACCTCGCGCACCTCCGCCGACGCGGCGCCGACGGCCGGCACGTCCGCCGGCGTCGTCGGCGGCACCAGGCACCCGTCCACCTCCCCGGCATCACCGGCCGGCTCGTCCCCGGACCCGTCCACCCCGGGCACCGGTGCCTCCCCCGGACCCTCACTTTCCCCCGCCGGTGGCACGGGACCCGAGGCCCACAGCGCCGTCGGCCCGACCGTCCCGCGTCCGCACCTCTGATCAGCGAAGCCGCCCCATGCCGTCACACTCCCGTCACCGCTCCGCCCCGCCCGCCAGGCGCAGATGGCTGCCCCTGCGCTATCTGCTGTCCGTCCTGGTCCTGATCGCCACGCTCGCGATGCTCATGCTGCGCGGGTACGTGCACAACGAGATCCTCGCGGACTTCCGCGTCCAGCCCGAGGCGGCCACCGGCAAGGTGCCCGAGGCGGTCCGCGAGGGCGGTCCGGTCATCGACACCCGGGGCGGCCGCACCGGCAGCCTGCGGGTGCCGGACCACCGCGTCGTCCTCACCTTCGACGACGGCCCGGACCCCACCTGGACGCCGAAGGTCCTCGACATCCTCGAGAAGCACCACGCGCACGCCGTCTTCTTCGTCACCGGCACCATGGCCTCCCGCTACCCGGACCTGGTCAAGCGCATGGTGGACGAGGGCCACGAGGTCGGCCTGCACACCTTCAACCACCCCGACCTGTCGTACCACTCCGAGCGGCGCATCGACTGGGAGCTGTCCCAGAGCCAGCTCGCGCTGGCCGGAGCGGCCGGCATCCACAGCTCCCTGTTCCGGCCGCCGTACTCCTCGTTCGCCGACGCCATGGACGACAAGTCCTGGCCGGTGACCGAGTACGTCGGCAGCCGGGGGTACCTCACCGTCCTCAACGACACCGACAGCGAGGACTGGCGCCGGCCCGGGGCCGACGAGATCATCCGCAGGGCGACACCCAAGGGCGGCAAGGGCGCCATCGTCCTGATGCACGACTCCGGCGGCGAGCGGCACCAGACGATCCAGGCGCTGGACCGGTTCCTGCCCCAACTGCAGTCACGGGGCTACCGGTTCCAGAGCCTCACGGAGGCACTGGACGCGCCGAGCGCCGACACCCCGGTCGCGGGCCTCGACCTCTGGAAGGGCAAGGCCTGGATATTCCTGGTGCAGGCGTCGGAGCGGGCCACCGGTGCCCTGGTCGTGGGGCTCGCGGTCATCGGCTCCCTCGTCCTCGCCCGTTTCGGCGGGATGCTGCTGCTGTCCGCGGTGCACGCCCGCCGCACCCGCCGGCGCGGGTTCCGCTGGGGTCCGCGACCCGTCACGGAACCCGTGTCCGTGCTGGTCCCGGCCTACAACGAGGCCAAGTGCATCGAGAACACCGTCCGTTCACTGATGCGCAGCGAGCACCCCATCGAGGTCCTCGTCATCGACGACGGCTCCACCGACGGCACGGCCCGCATCGTCGAGGGGCTGGGACTGCCCAACGTACGGGTGATCCGCCAGCTCAACGCGGGCAAGCCCGCCGCTCTCAACCGCGGTATGGCGAACGCCCGGTACGACCTGATCGTGATGATGGACGGCGACACCGTCTTCGAGCCGGCCACCGTGCGCGAGCTGGTGCAGCCCTTCGCCGACCCACGGGTCGGAGCGGTCGCCGGCAACGCCAAGGTCGGCAACAAGGACACCCTCATCGGCGCCTGGCAGCACATCGAGTACGTGATGGGCTTCAACCTCGACCGCCGCATGTACGACGTCCTGCGCTGCATGCCGACCATCCCGGGCGCGGTCGGAGCCTTCCGCCGCTCGGCCCTGGAACGGGTCGGCGGCATGAGCGACGACACCCTCGCCGAGGACACCGACATCACCATGGCGATGCACCGCGACGGCTGGCGCGTCGTGTACGCCGAGAAGGCCCGGGCCTGGACCGAGGCCCCGGAGTCCGTCCAGCAGCTGTGGTCCCAGCGCTACCGCTGGTCGTACGGCACCATGCAGGCGATCTGGAAGCACCGCCGTGCCGTCGTCGAACGCGGCCCGTCCGGACGCTTCGGCCGGGTCGGCCTGCCCCTGGTGTCCCTGTTCATGGTCGTGGCCCCGCTGCTGGCCCCGCTCATCGACATCTTCCTCATCTACGGCCTGGTCTTCGGGCCCACCGAGAAGACGGTCGCGGCCTGGTTCGGTGTCCTCGCCGTCCAGGCGGCCTGCGCGGCGTACGCCTTCTTCCTCGACCGCGAACCGCTGACGCCGCTGATCTCACTGCCCCTGCAGCAGATCCTGTACCGCCAGCTCATGTACGTGGTGCTGCTCCAGTCCTGGATCACGGCACTCACCGGCGGCCGCCTGCGCTGGCAGAAGCTCCGCCGCAAGGGCGGTGTGTCGGCTCCGCCGACCGGGTCCGTCACCGACCAGCGGGTGATGGACGGAAGGCCGGCCTGATGACGACGCCCTTCGACTCCGGACCGCGGCCTGGCGCCCGGCCGCCGGGATCCCCGTACGAGCCCTTCGCCACGGGGCCCTCCCGGGCCGCGGCCCCTCCGCTCGCTCCGTCGGCACCCTTCCCGACGACGACCCAGGAAGCCCAGCACGTGACCGTACCCACCCTCCCGTCCGGCACCGACGAGCCGACCCGGCCCGCCGAGCCCGAGCAGCGGCGGCGCGCCCCGGTGCGCGACCGGTACTTCGACCTGCTGCGCGCGATCGCGCTCTTCCGGGTGGTCTTCTACCACTTGATGGGCTGGGCCTGGCTGCCCGTGGTGTTCCCGTCCATGGGCGTGATGTTCGCCCTGGCGGGCAACCTCATGGCCCGCTCGCTCAAGCGCCCGGCGGTGCAGGTGGTCCGAAGCCGCCTGCGTCGTCTCCTGCCGCCCCTGTGGCTGCTCGGTGCCATCGGCGTGACCGGCATGGTGCTGCAGGGCTGGAGCCCGGGCGACGACGGGCACCCCGGCTGGTGGTGGCTGCACCTCGGCTTCTGGATCCTGCCGGTCAGCGACCCGCCCTACGCCGAGGGCCTGCGCGGCATCCACGGCATCCTCGGCGAGGACTGGGGAAGCGAGCTGGCCGGCCCGCTCTGGTACATCCGCGCCTACCTCTGGTACGTCCTGCTGTCCCCGTTCCTGCTGAAGGCGCTGAGAGCGCTGCCCTGGGCGACCGTCCTGTCGCCGATCGCCCTCTCCGCGGCCTTCGAGTTCGGCTACCTCAACCTGCCCGGTGAGCGCATCCCCTCGGCCCTCACGGACTTCAGCACCTTCGGCGCCTGCTGGATCCTGGGAATGGCGCACCAGGAAGGCGTCCTGAAGCGCATGCCCCGCTACGTCGTCCCGTCCGTGGCCCCGGCCATCGCGGTCCTGGGCCTCTGGTACGCCCTGACGCACGGCTTCAAGGAGGGGCACGACCTGGACGACATCCCGTTCGCGCAGTCCCTCTGGTCCTTCGCCACCGTGCTGCTGCTCCTCCACCTGAGTCCTTCCTGGACGGAATGGCCCCGCTGGCTGCGCCCCTTCGACCGGCTGATCACCCTGCTCAACTCCAGAGCCGTGACGATCTACCTCTGGCACAACCTCTGCATCCTCGTCGCCGCCACCCTGTGGGACCAGCTCTGGCAGTTCGACGTGATGTACCTGCACTTCTCCTGGCTGCTGGAGAGCCCCTGGCCGGTCCTCGCGATCACCTGGATGTTCATCGCGAGCTGCATCGTCTGGTTCGGCTGGGTGGAGGACATCGCCGCCAAGCGCAGACCACGCCTGTGGCCGGACGGCTCGGCACCCGGACGCCGGCAGCTCCGCGCCGGAGCGCACCGGGCCTGATCGGTTTCCGGGCCCCGGCGCCGGCCGGTGCGACCTCTCACCCCGCCTCCCCGCGGGGTGAGAGCGAAGTTCCCTGCCGGTCACCCACAGCCACAGCCAGGAAACGCGCCCTCCCTACCGTCGGGACTCATCACCGCGAACCACCGAGTCCCGGAGCACCGTGGAGGCGTCATGTCAGGTCCGGCCCCAATCCGTCGCAGCGGTCGCTGGATCGAGCGCTGGGATCCCGAGGACGAGGCGTTCTGGCGGTCGACCGGGGAAAAGGTCGCCCGGCGGAACCTGTGGTTCTCCGTGCTGTGCGAGCACATCGGGTTCTCGGTCTGGACCCTGTGGTCCGTGCTCGTGCTCTTCATGGGGCCCGAGTACGGGCTCACCCCCGCCGACAAGTTCCTGCTGACCTCCATGGTCACGCTGGTCGGCGCGGTCGTGCGGGTGCCGTACACGTTCGCCGTCGCCGTCTTCGGCGGACGGAACTGGACGATCATCTCGGCGAGCCTCCTGCTCGTCCCGACGATCGCCGCGTTCGCGGTGATGGAGCCGGGGACCTCCTTCTCCACCTTCCTGCTGACGGGGCTGCTGGCCGGCATCGGCGGCGGCAACTTCGCCTCCTCCATGACCAACATCAACGCCTTCTTCCCGCTGCGGAAGAAGGGGTGGGCGCTCGGGCTGAACGCCGGGGGCGGGAACATCGGCGTGCCGGTCATCCAGCTCATCGCCCTCGCGATCATCGGGGCGAGCGGCGGGCCGCGGGTGCTGCTCGGGATCTACATCCCGCTGATCGTCCTCGCCGCCGTCCTCGCCGCGCTGTTCATGGACAACCTCGCCTCGGTGAAGAACGACACCGGCGCCGCCAGGGACGCGGCGAAGGACGGCCACACCTGGATCATGGCCTTCCTGTACATCGGCACCTTCGGCTCGTTCATCGGCTACAGCTTCGCCTTCGGGCAGGTGCTGACCAACCAGTTCGGGCGCACCCCGCTGCAGGCCGCGTACCTCACCTTCATCGGCCCGCTGCTCGGCTCCCTGATCAGGCCGGTAGGGGGCTGGCTCGCCGACCGGTACGGCGGGGCGCGGATCACCCTGTGGAACTACGTCGGCATGGCCGCCGCCACCGCCGTGCTGATCGTGGCGAGCATGGCGAAGTCGTCGGCTCTGTTCGTGTCGGTCTTCGTGGTGCTGTTCGTGCTCAGCGGGCTCGGCAACGGGTCGACATACAAGATGATCCCCGGGATCTTCCAGGCCAAGGCCCTCGCCAAGGGGCTCACGGGCGAGGCGGCGGCCGCCCACGGACGGCGGCTGTCCGGGGCCTCCATGGGGCTCATCGGGGCCGTCGGCGCGCTCGGCGGTGTCGGCATCAACCTCGCCTTCCGCCAGTCCTTCCTGTCCTACGGCTCCGGCACCGGCGCCTTCGTCGCCTTCCTCGTCTTCTACGGCGCCTGCTTCGCGGTGACCTGGGCCGTATACCTTCGCGGTTCGGCCACCTGGGTCGCACCGACCACAGCCACCGAGACGAAGCCGCAGCTCAGCTACGCCAAGGTGTGACGTAACACCGCGGACATCGAGCCGAACCGAGCCTGTCACGCACCGTTGGCAGGCTCGTTCGGCATGCGGGCCAGCTAGGAGAGCCATGGACGACGAACAGCAGCACCCCGAACACGGGCCCCTCGCCGGGTTCACCGTGGGCGTCACCGCCGCGCGCCGCGCCGAGGAACTGGGCGCGCTGCTCCAGCGGCGCGGTGCCGTAGTGCTGCACGCGCCCGCCCTGCGCATCGTGCCGCTCGCCGACGACGGCGAACTGCTCGCCTCCACCAAGGAACTCATCGCCCAGGCGCCGGACGTCGTGGTGGCCACCACCGCCATCGGCTTCCGGGGCTGGATCGAGGCCGCCGACGGATGGGGGCTCGGCCGGCAGCTGCTGGAGCGCCTGCGGGGCGTCGAACTGCTGGCCCGCGGGCCCAAGGTGAAGGGCGCGGTGCGGGCCGCGGGGCTGACCGAGTCGTGGTCGCCGTCCAGCGAGTCCATGGCCGAGGTGCTGGACCGGTTGCTGGAGGAGGGCGTCGAGGGGCGCCGGCTCGCCGTACAGCTGCACGGCGAGCCGCTGCCGGGGTTCGTGGAGGCGCTGCGGGCCGGGGGAGCGGAGGTCGTCCCGGTGCCGGTGTACCGGTGGATGCCGCCGGAGGACATCGGGCCCGTCGACCGGCTGCTGGACGCCGTCGCCGCGCGCGCGGTGGACGCGCTCACCTTCACCAGCGCGCCCGCCGCCGCGTCCCTGCTGTCGCGGGCCGAGGAGCGCGGGCTGCTCGGCGAGGTGCTGGTCGCGCTCGGCCACGACGTGCTGCCCGCCTGCGTGGGCCCGGTGACCGCGCTGCCGCTGCAGGCGCGGGGCGTGGAGACGGTGCAGCCGGAGCGGTTCCGGCTCGGGCCGCTCGTACAGCTGCTCTGCCAGGAACTGCCCGCGCGGTCGCGGGCGTTGCCTGTCGCCGGGCACCGGGTGGAGATCCGGGGGCACGCGGTGCTGGTGGACGGGGAGCTGAAGCCGGTGCCGCCGGCGGGCATGTCGCTGCTGCGGGCGCTGGCACGGCGGCCGGGCTGGGTGGTGGCCCGCGCCGAACTGCTGCGGGCGCTGCCGGGCACGGGGCGCGACGAGCACGCGGTGGAGACGGCGATGGCCCGGCTGCGCACGGCCCTCGGCACGCCGAAGCTGATCCAGACGGTGGTCAAGCGGGGCTACCGGCTGGCGCTGGACCCGGCCGCGGACACGAAGTACGCGGACGGCTGAGGCGGGGCCGGGCACGGATCCGCCGGGCAACCTTCGCCAAGACCGTCCGAAGGGTTCCGCGCGCCGGGCGGCGCGGGCACTGTGAAGGGGAGCGACGCAACGGTTCCCCTGTCCTAGGCGGTGGCAGGCACATGACGCTGAGTACGGCCCCGGCCCCGAACGAGCCGCGGTTCGACGCCGGGCGGATCTGCCTGGACCTCCTCGCGACCACGCATCCGGCCGAACGGCTGGGCGCGGTCGAGTCGTTGCGGGCCTGGATCGCCGGTGCCGGGCTGGTGCCGCCCGGCACCCCGCTGGGGCACGCCGACGCCTCCTGGCCGGCGCGGTTCCGGGAACTGCGCTCGGACGTCGGCCAGTTGCTGCGCGGCACCGGCGCGGCGGACCCGCGGCCGTACGACGGCGCCCTCGGCCGGCTCAACGAGGCCGCCCGCGCCGCGCTCCCGGCTCCGTGCGCGGTGCGCGGCGCGGACGGCGCCCTGATACGCGAGCTGGCCCGGGCACCCGAGTGCGCGGCGCTGCTCGCGCTCGTCGCGCGGGACGCCGTGGAACTGCTCACCGACCCCGTGGCGCGAGCCGCGGTCCGCGCGTGCGAGGGCGACAACTGCCCCCTGGTGTACCTGGACACCTCCCGGGGACGCCGGCGGCGCTGGTGCTCCAGTGAGGTCTGCGGCAACCGGGAGCGGGTGGCCAGGCACCGGCGGCGGGCGGCCCTCGCGCGGGCCTGAGCGCCCGGTACGGCCCTTCTGCCGGAAAGCGGCGGGAAACTCCCCTGCCGTGGGCGAAGTGATTTCCGCAACAGCCGGTTTGCGGGTCCGTGCGCACGGGCAGCCAGGGCCGCCCCGGCGATGTGTCGGAAATGCAAACATCACGCGGGGGGAATGTGTGCGCATGTCCCGCTCGTGACGTCATTCCCAGGAAAACTGTCACCTCCTTTTGAACGGTGGGCCGCCCCTGTCCGTACGGGTGGGCGAGCGACCGACTGGGGGAACCCCCGGACACCGGAGGTGGGCGTGCGCAAGGATGCGGCCGTGGCCAATGAACGTGGATCGAGGGCCCGACATCGCATGTCCTCACAGCCCTCGGAACCTGATGAGGAGCTGATGCGTGCGCTGTACCGCGAACACGCCGGACCTCTGCTCGCGTACGTCCTCAGGCTGGTCGCCGGAGACCGGCAGCGCGCCGAGGACGTGGTGCAGGAGACGCTCATCCGTGCCTGGAAGAACGCCGGTCAGCTCAATCGGGCGACCGGTTCGGTACGCCCCTGGCTGGTGACGGTCGCGCGCCGCATCGTCATCGACGGCCACCGCAGCCGGCAGGCCCGGCCGCAGGAGGTCGATCCGTCGCCGCTGGAGGTCATCCCCGCGGAGGACGAGATCGACAAGGCGCTGTGGCTGATGACGCTGTCCGACGCGCTCGACGACCTGACCCCGGCGCACCGGGAGGTCCTCGTCGAGACGTACTTCAAGGGACGTACGGTCAATGAGGCGGCCCAGACACTGGGCATCCCGAGCGGCACGGTGCGCTCCCGGGTGTTCTACGCCCTGCGGTCGATGAAGCTGGCACTGGAGGAGCGGGGGGTGACGGCGTGATGAGCAGTGGTTACGGAGGAATGCAAGGATTCGGCCCGGGTGGTCCGGGTATCTCTGGACCCATGAGCCCCGGGCAGGGATCTTCGGTGCCGAGCGAGCACGAGACCGTGGGCGCCTACGCCCTCGGGCTGCTCGACGACGCCGAGGCAACCGCTTTCGAGGCGCACCTCGCCACCTGCGAATGGTGCGCCCAGCAACTGGACGAGCTGGCCGGGATGGAGCCGATGCTGGCCGCGCTGGCGGATCTGCCGGGTTCCGGCAGCACCCCCGCGATCGGCGAGTCGCTGTCCGCCAGGCCGAGCCCACGGCTGGTGGAGAAGCTGGTCGACGAGGTCTCCGAGCGCCGTGCGCAGAAGCGGCGCAAGGGCTTTTACCTGGTCGCGGCCGCTGCCGCGCTGATCATCGGCGGTCCGGTGGCCGTCATGGCGGTGAACGGCGGCGGCGACTCGGGGCAGACGGCCACGCCTCTCGCGGCCACCGCCCAAACGACGTTCGAGCAGCTTCCGGACAAGGTCAGCGGAAGCGACAGCGCGACGGGCGCCAGCGCGACCGTCGCCATGGGCGAGAAGGACTGGGGCACCTCGGCCGTCCTCGAACTCAAGGGCGTCAAGGGGCCGCTCAAGTGCTCGTTGGTTGCCGTCGGCAACAACGGCGACCGCCAGACCCTGGGTTCCTGGTCCGTCCCCAAGTGGGGCTACGGCATCCCGGACGCCAAGACCCCGGAGTCCCGCAAGCCGCTCTACGTCGGCGGCGGCACGGCCCTGAAGCCCAACGAGATCGACCACTTCGAGGTGACCACCTTCGACGGCAAGAAGCTCGTGCAGGTGGACGCGTAGTCACGTAGCTTTGCCGGGTCCCCTTCGCGTACGGTTGACGGCTGCCCAGCACGTCAGAAGGGGGCCCGGTGGCCGCTCAGGTTCAGCAGTCCGCGGTCGGCTCGGTACACGACGCACAGGACTCCGTGCGTGACCGAGAGATCAGCGTCGAGCAGGAACATCTGGACCGGGTGTACCGGCGACTCGAGGAGAAGATCCACGAGGCCGAGTTCCTGATGAACGACGCCGCCCAGCGCGGCCAGGTCGGCACGCCCGGCGCACTGGCCGAGCGGGACGCCCAGGTCTTCCGGGCCGGCATCCACCTCAACCGGCTCAACAACGAGTTCGAGGACTTCCTCTTCGGACGGATCGACCTGCTGCCCGGCAAGGACGGCAAGAAGGGCCCCGACGGCGCCTACACCGCGGTCGAACCCGCCGAGGGCGCCATCCGGCCCGACAGCACCGCCGACATCGCCGAGACCCTGCACATCGGGCGGATCGGCGTGCTCGACGCGGACTACGCCCCGCTGGTCATCGACTGGCGGGCCCCGGCCGCCGCCCCCTTCTACCGGTCCACCCCCAGGGACCCCGGCCGGGTCGTGCGCCGCCGGGTCATCCGCTCCAAGGGCCGCAGGGTCCTCGGGGTCGAGGACGACCTGATGCGCCCGGAACTGCGGGCGTTCCTCGACGGGCGGGCGCTGCCCGTCATCGGCGACGGCGCCCTGATGGCCGCCCTCGGCCAGGCCCGCAGCCACACCATGCGGGACATCGTCTCGTCCATCCAGGCCGAGCAGGACATGGTCATCCGCGCCCCCGCCGCCTCCGTCACCTACGTCGAGGGCGGCCCCGGCACCGGCAAGACCGCGGTCGCCCTGCACCGCGCGGCCTACCTCCTCTACCAGGACCGCAGACGCTACGCGGGCGGCATCCTGATCGTCTCGCCGACCCCGCTGCTGGTGGCCTACACCGAGGGCGTGCTGCCCTCGCTCGGCGAGGAGGGCCAGGTCGCGATCCGCGCCATCGGCTCGCTCGTCGACGGTGTCGAGGCCACGCTGTACGACTCCCCGTCCGTGGCCCGCGCCAAGGGCTCGTACCGGATGCTGAAGGTGCTGCGGAAGGCCGCCCGCGGCGCTCTGGAGCTGAACGATTCTCCGGAGCGGCTCCGGGTCGTCGCCTTCGGGCGCCGCCTCGAACTGGAAGCCGAGGAACTGGCGCACATCCGCCGTACCGCCCTCGGCGGCACCGCTCCCGTCAACCTGCTGCGCCCGCGCGCCCGCAAGCTGCTGCTGGACGCCCTGTGGGCCAAGTCCGGCGCGGCCGGCCGGCACACCGACGCGGAGCTGGCCGCCGAACTGCGCTCCTCCTTCGACGAGGACGTGGCGGGCGAGGACCCGTTCATCGCCTTCCTCGACGCCTGGTGGCCCGAGCTGACCCCGAAGGGCGTCCTCACCGCCATGGCGGACGAGAAGCGGCTCGGCCGCTGGGCCCGCCGGATCCTCAACCCCGGCGAGGTCCGCAGGGTCGCCCGCTCGCTGCGCCGGGAGGGCTGCTCGGTGCACGACACCGCCATGCTGGACGAGCTCCAGGCGATCCTCGGCGCCCCGGCCCGGCCGCGCAAGAAGCGCGAGCTGGACCCGCTGGACCAGCTCACCGGCCTCGACGAGCTGATGCCGGTGCGCGAGGAGACCCAGCGGGAGCGGGCCGAGCGCCTCGCCCAGGAGCGCACCGAGTACGCGCACGTCATCGTGGACGAGGCCCAGGACCTGACGCCGATGCAGTGGCGGATGGTCGGCCGCCGCGGCCGGCACGCCACCTGGACGGTCGTCGGCGACCCCGCCCAGTCCTCCTGGTCCGACCCGGACGAGGCGGCCGAGGCCCGCGACGAGGCCCTCGGCACCCGCCCCCGGCGCCGCTTCCAGCTCACCGTCAACTACCGAAACCCCGCCGAGATCGCCGAGCTGGCCGCCAAGGTGCTCGCCCTCGCCATGCCGGGCTCCGAGGCGCCCTCCGCCGTACGGTCCACCGGGGTCGAGCCGCGCTTCGTGACGGCGGTCGGCGGCCTTGGCACGCCCGCGCGGGACTCCCTGGAGAAGACCGTCCGCGCGGAGTCCGAACGGCTGCTCGACCTGGTGGACGGCACGGTCGGGGTGGTCGTCGCCATGAACCGGCGCGAGGAGGCCCGCCGCTGGCTGGCCGGGCTCGGCGACCGGGTGGTGGCGCTCGGCAGCCTGGAGGCCAAGGGCCTCGAGTACGACGCCACGGTCGTCGTCTCACCGGCGGAGATCGCCGACGAGTCGCCGGCCGGGCTGCGCGTGCTGTACGTCGCGCTGACCCGGGCGACCCAGCAGCTCACGGTGGTCTCCGGCGAGCGGGACGAGCCGGACCCGGCGGGGGTGCCGGACCTGCTGAGGGACTGAATTCCGAAGAAGTCCCCGCGTCAGGAATGGCCTCCGGTATCCGTTTGTTAGCCTTGACGTGGCACCGGCCCGATCCAAGCCCCCGGGCCCAACCTTCGTCCCTCAGAGGGACCACTTGCCGCGAGGCGAGCATGGCGGGTCGGTGTCATGAACGTGAGAGAGGCCCACGTCCGATGTGACGTGGGCCTCTTTATTTGCCCGATCACCTCTCGTATTGTGGAAGTTGTTTTCCGAAAAGGCGTGCCGCCGTGAACACAACGTCCGCAATCCGGGGCGACTACCACGTACTCGGGGGTAGGTGCGACGATCGGACGGCACTACACGCGACACGGTGAAAGCAGAGGAAGTCGGCCATGGCAACGGCGCCCAGCGTCTCCTACTCGATGACCATCCGGCTGGAGGTGCCCGCGAGCGGAACCGCCGTCTCGCAGCTCACCAACGCCGTGGAGTCCTCCGGAGGCTCGGTCACCGGCCTCGACGTCACCGCGTCCGGCCACGAGAAGCTCCGTATCGACGTCACCATCGCGGCCACCTCCACGGCCCACGCCGACGAGATCGTCGAGAAGCTCCGCGGGATCGAGGGCGTCACCCTCGGCAAGGTCTCCGACCGTACGTTCCTGATGCACCTCGGCGGCAAGATCGAGATGGCGTCCAAGCACCCCATCCGCAACCGTGACGACCTCTCGATGGTCTACACGCCCGGCGTGGCCCGCGTCTGCATGGCCATCGCCGAGAACCCCGAGGACGCCCGCCGCCTCACCATCAAGCGCAACTCCGTTGCGGTCGTGACGGACGGCTCCGCCGTGCTGGGCCTGGGCAACATCGGCCCGAAGGCCGCGCTGCCCGTCATGGAGGGCAAGGCCGCCCTGTTCAAGCGGTTCGCCGGCATCGACGCCTGGCCGCTGTGCCTGGACACCCAGGACACCGACGCCATCGTCGAGATCGTCAAGGCGATCGCCCCCGGCTTCGCCGGCATCAACCTCGAGGACATCTCCGCCCCCCGCTGCTTCGAGATCGAGGCCCGACTGCGCGAGGCCCTCGACATCCCCGTCTTCCACGACGACCAGCACGGCACCGCGATCGTCGTCCTCGCCGCCCTGACCAACGCGCTGCGCTGCACCGGGAAGGCGATCGAGAACATCCGGGTCGTGATGTCCGGGGCCGGCGCCGCCGGTACGGCCATCCTCAAGCTGCTGATCGCCGCCGGTGTGAAGAACGCCGTGGTGGCCGACATCCGCGGTGTCGTCCACGCGGACCGCGAGGACCTGGTGGACGCCCCGGCCGACTCCCCGCTGCGCTGGATCGCCGACAACACCAACCCCGAGAACCTCACCGGCACCCTGAAGGAGGCCGTACGCGGCGCCGACGTCTTCATCGGCGTCTCGGCCCCGAACGTCCTCGACGGCGACGACGTGGCCGCCATGGCCGAGGGTGCCATCGTGTTCGCGCTCGCGAACCCCGACCCCGAGGTCGACCCCGCCATCGCCCGGCAGACGGCCGCCGTCGTGGCCACCGGCCGCTCGGACTTCCCGAACCAGATCAACAACGTCCTGGTCTTCCCGGGCGTCTTCCGTGGCCTGCTGGACGCCCAGTCCCGTACCGTCAACACCGAGATGATGCTCGCCGCCGCGAAGGCACTGGCCGACGTGGTGACCGAGGACGAGCTGAACCCCAACTACATCGTCCCGAGCGTCTTCAACGACAAGGTCGCGGGCGCCGTGGCGGGCGCGGTGCGCGAGGCCGCGAAGGCGGCGGGCGCGGCGTCGTAGGCGCCGTAGCGCGTAGGGTGCGGGGGCTGTGAGGATGGACACGGCCGCCCCCGCCTCGGCGCGTCGTGGAACCCCCCACCGGCGGGCGCCCTCTAGGGTGACGGCCGAGCAGGCGCTTCTCGTGTGACTCCCTAGGGTGTTCTCACGACTCCTACGGGTGCCGGATTGGCATTACCGCCGCAGGTAGGGGCAGGATGCGTCTTTGGGCGCGAGCGCATCGGCATCGATCTCACCTCACGCCTCAACGGCAAGAAGAACACGGGAGTAACAACATGAACCGCAGTGAGCTGGTGGCCGCGCTGGCCGACCGCGCCGAGGTGACCCGCAAGGACGCCGACGCCGTTCTGGCCGCGTTCGCCGAGGTCGTGGGCGACATCGTCTCCAAGGGCGACGAGAAGGTCACCATCCCCGGCTTCCTGACCTTCGAGCGCACCCACCGTGCCGCTCGTACCGCGCGCAACCCGCAGACCGGCGAGCCCATCAACATCCCGGCCGGCTACAGCGTCAAGGTCTCCGCGGGCTCGAAGCTCAAGGAAGCGGCCAAGGGCAAGTAAGCGCAAGCCGCTCCGCTGGGTGGCGCCGGGTGACTGGAGCGCCGTTCTGACGCAGCGCCGCGGGTGACCGCGGGTTCGCTGTGGCTGGTCGCGCAGTTCCCCGCGCCCCTTGGGGCGCCTCAGCCAAAGACGCCGAAAGGGCGGCCTCCCTCCTCTGGAGGGGGCCGCCCTTTCGGCGTGTTCGGGTCAGCCGAGTGCCTTGCCCGGCAGCTCGACCTTCGCGCCCAGTTCCACGAGCTTCTCCATGAAGTTCTCGTAGCCGCGGTTGATCAGTTCGATGCCGTGGACGCGGGAGGTGCCCTCGGCGGCCAGGGCCGCGATGAGGTACGAGAAGCCACCGCGCAGGTCGGGGATGACCAGGTCGGCGCCCTGGAGCCGGGTGGGCCCCGAGACGACCGCGGAGTGCAGGAAGTTGCGCTGGCCGAAGCGGCAGTCGGAGCCGCCCAGGCACTCGCGGTAGAGCTGGATGTGGGCGCCCATCTGGTTCAGCGCCGAGGTGAAGCCGAGCCGGGACTCGTACACCGTCTCGTGGATGATGGACAGGCCCGTCGCCTGGGTCAGGGCGACCACCAGCGGCTGCTGCCAGTCGGTCTGGAAGCCCGGGTGCACGTCCGTCTCCAGCGCGATGGACTTCAGCTGCCCGCCGGGGTGCCAGAAGCGGATGCCCTCGTCGTCGATCTCGAAGGCACCGCCCACCTTCCGGTAGGTGTTCAGGAACGTCATCATCGAGCGCTGCTGGGCGCCGCGGACGTAGATGTTGCCGTTGGTCGCCAGCGCCGCCGACGCCCAGGAGGCGGCCTCCAGGCGGTCCGACAGGGCGCGGTGGGTGTAGCCGCCGAGCTTGTCCACACCGGTGATGCGGATCGTGCGGTCGGTGTCCATCGCGATGATCGCGCCCATCTTCTGCAGTACGCAGATGAGGTCCTCGATCTCCGGCTCGACGGCCGCGTTGGACAGCTCCGTGACACCCTCGGCCAGCACCGCGGTCAGCAGCACCTGCTCGGTCGCGCCGACGGACGGGTACGGCAGCCGGATCTTCGTGCCGCGCAGCCGCTGCGGAGCCTCCAGGTACTGCCCGTCGGCCCGCTTCTCGATGGTCGCGCCGAACTGCCGCAGCACCTCGAAGTGGAAGTCGATCGGCCGGCCGCCGATGTCGCAGCCGCCGAGGCCCGGGATGAACGCGTGCCCCAGGCGGTGCAGCAGCGGGCCGCAGAACAGGATCGGGATACGGCTGGAACCCGCGTGGGCATCGATGTCAGCGACGTTCGCGCTCTCCACGTGCGACGGGTCGAGGACCAGCTCGCCGGGCTCCTCACCCGGACGGACGGTGACCCCGTGCAGCTGCAGCAGGCCGCGTACGACACGCACGTCACGGATGTCCGGAACGTTGCGCAGTCGGCTCGGCGCACTGCCCAGCAGGGCGGCGACCATGGCCTTCGGTACGAGGTTCTTCGCACCGCGGACACGGATCTCGCCCTCCAGCGGGGTTCCGCCGTGGACAAGCAGGACATCGTCGTTGACGGTCATGAATCTCGCGTTCCGATGAGTCGGGCAGGGGCCGGCCGATCACTTTGCGCAGGGGCCGGAGAGACAGGGTAATCGCCTATTACCCCCGTCCTGTAAGCCCAAGTACCGCCCAGCCGCGTCATAGCTGTGTCACAACACGAACCGTTCACCGCCGGGCACAAGGGGTCACCGGCGCCGGACGCGCCCCCGTGCGCCCTGAGCTGCGTTCACTCGCGCACCCCGATTGGCTCCCCACGGCGGGGGAAGATGCGGGATCATGTCTGGCATGACCGAGGTGTCCTCGCTCACAGGGCGGCTGCTCGTGGCAACCCCCGCCCTGGCGGACCCGAACTTCGACCGTGCGGTCGTGCTCCTTCTCGACCACGACGAGGAGGGCTCCCTCGGTGTCGTCCTCAACCGCCCCACCCCGGTGGGCGTGGGCGACATCCTGGAGGGCTGGGCGGAGCTGGCCGGTGAGCCCGGAGTGGTCTTCCAGGGCGGTCCGGTCTCCCTGGACTCGGCGCTCGGCGTCGCGGTCATCCCGGGCGGATCGAACGGGGACAGCGCCCCGCTCGGCTGGCGGCGGGTGCACGGCGCGATCGGTCTGGTCGACCTGGAGGCCCCGCCGGAGCTGCTCGCCTCGGCCGTCGGCTCACTGCGGATCTTCGCGGGTTACGCCGGCTGGGGCCCCGGCCAGCTCGAGGACGAGCTGGTGGAGGGCGCCTGGTACGTCGTGGAGTCCGAGCCGGGCGACGTGTCCTGCCCGGAGCCGGAGACCCTCTGGCGCGAGGTGCTGCGCCGCCAGCGCAACGAGCTGGCGATGGTCGCCACGTATCCCGACGACCCGTCGCTCAACTGATGCCCGCGCGCTTCAGTACCCTTGCGATATGAGCACTCTCGAGCCCGAGCGCGGGACTGGTACGGGGACCCTCGTAGAGCCGACGCCACAGGTGTCCCACGGCGACGGCGACCACGAGCGCTTCGCCCACTACGTCCAGAAGGACAAGATCATGGCGAGCGCCCTCGACGGCACCCCCGTCGTGGCGCTGTGCGGCAAGGTGTGGGTGCCCGGCCGCGACCCGAAGAAGTACCCCGTGTGTCCCATGTGCAAGGAGATCTACGAGTCCATGGGCAGCGGTGGCGACGACAAGGGCGGCGACAAGTAGACGTCCGCCCGTTGTCCGCCTGAAGACCCTCGGGCCCCCGGGTCCGCGTCACGGACGCGGGCTCGGGGGCCTTTGCGTTTTTCGGCCACTAACTGGTCCAGACCTCTTGTGGGCATGCTCATGTCGGCAATAGCCTCCTCGAAGTCGCGCACGGCGAACAATGCGCCGCGCCGCGGCGCAGTTCCCCGGTAGGAACGCTTTCCTTCATCAAGGACTGATGTGACCGACAAGGTGGATCTGATCCCGGCTCCGGCGCGCTGTTCGCGGAACACCGCCGGGCACACGAGCATCGGCGCCGGTACGGGGCTCCAGGCGCGGCCCGGCACCGAGGGTGTGGCGCGGTGGCTGCGGGCCACCGTCGGCGCGGCGACCGGCCTGCCGCTTCCGGAGGCGGACGACGGGGACGACCGCGTCGTACTGAGCATCGAGCCGGACCTGCCCCCCGAGGGCTACCGCCTCGTCACCGACGGCGGTCCGGCGCGCATCCAGGGCGGCAGCGCCGCCGGCGTCTTCTGGGGAGCGCAGACCTTCCGGCAACTGCTCGGCCCCGACGCGTTCCGCCGCGCGCCGCTGCATCCGGACCGGGTGTGGGAACTGCCCCGGGTCACCGTCGAGGACGCCCCCCGGTTCGGCTGGCGCGGGCTCATGCTGGACGTCGCCCGGCATTTCATGCCCAAGGAAGGCGTGTTGCGGTACCTGGATCTGATGGCCGCGCACAAACTCAACGTCTTCCACTTCCATCTGACGGACGATCAGGGCTGGCGGATCGAGATCGGGCGGTACCCGAGGCTGACCGAGATCGGCTCCTGGCGGGCGCGGACGAAATTCGGCCACCGTGCCTCGCCGTTGTGGGAGGAGAAGCCGCACGGGGGTCACTACACCCAGGACGACATCCGGGAGATCGTCGCCTATGCCGCCGAGCGGCATATCACCGTCGTCCCGGAAATCGACGTACCGGGCCACTCGCAGGCCGCCATCGCCGCGTATCCGGAACTCGGCAACACCGATGTCGTGGACACCTCCGCCCTCACCGTCTGGGACAACTGGGGAATCTCCGCCAACGTACTGGCCCCCACCGACAACACCCTCCGTTTCTACGAGGGGGTGTTCGAGGAAGTACTGGAACTGTTCCCCTCCGAGTTCGTGCACATCGGCGGCGACGAGTGCCGCAAGGACCAGTGGCGCCGGTCGCCGGCCGCGAAGGGCCGGATCGCGGACCTCGGGCTCGCCGGCGAGGACGAGTTGCAGTCCTGGTTCATCGGCCACTTCGACACCTGGCTCACCGCGCGCGGGCGCCGCCTCATCGGCTGGGACGAGATCCTGGAGGGCGGACTCGCGCCGGGCGCCGCGGTGTCGTCCTGGCGCGGCTACGGGGGCGGTGTGGCCGCCGCGCGGGCCGGCCACGACGTCGTCATGTGCCCGGAGCAGTACGTCTACCTGGACCACCGGCAGGCACCCGGGGACGACGAACCCGTGCCGATCGGCTTCGTGCGCACCCTGGAGGACGTCTACCGGTTCGAGCCGGTACCGGCCGGACTCACCGCCGGGGAGGCCCGGCACGTACTGGGCACCCAGGCCAATGTGTGGACCGAGGTGATGGAGGACGCCGCGCGCGTGGACTACCAGGCCTTTCCCCGGCTCGCCGCCCTCGCGGAGGTCGCCTGGAGCCGGCTGCCCGCCCCGGCGGAGCGGGACTTCGCGGACTTCGAACACCGGATGGCCGCCCACTACCGGCGACTTGACGCCCTCGGCGTCGGCTACCGGCCGCCGACCGGGCCGCGGCCCTGGCAGCGGCGCCCCGGCGTCCTCGGCCGCCCGATCGACGGCGCGCCCCCGAACCGCTAGGAGGCGCGGGCGCCGGTGCCCCGCCGCCGGTGCCCGTCCGGCGGTGCCCCGTCCGCCGGTGGAACGGGTGCTCGTAGAACGAATGACGGAAAACGCGGCGGAGTCACCGAAGAGTGGCAATCGGCGCGCACCGGTGATGCCGTGCGAAAACGGAATATGTCCCCGATGAGGTGGGCGAATGCCTCCTAGCGGACCCCCGCGTCCGGCCCTTGCGAAGATGTGCCAGAGTTGCCACGTCCGCCCTGTGAGCACGTACCGTACGGCCACACAGGTGGGACCAGGTGGGGCAGCGGGAAGGGGCAGCCGGTTTGACCACGCACGCACCGCAGGCGGCGCAGGCCGTGACGCTGCCCACGACACTGGACGAGGCCGTGGCGGCCCTCACCGCCATGCCCGCCGCCGTCCCCGTGGCGGGCGGCACCGACCTCATGGCCGCCGTCAACTCCGGCCAGCTCAGGCCCGCCGCCCTGGTGGGCCTCGGACGGATCAGCGAGATCCGCGGCTGGCAGTACCAGGACGGCCACGCGCTGCTCGGCGCGGGCCTCACGCACGCGCGCATGGGCCGCCCCGACTTCGCGGCCCTGATCCCGGCGCTCGCCGCCGCCGCGCGCGCCGCCGGCCCGCCGCACATCCGCAACGCGGGCACCCTGGGCGGCAACATCGCCTCGGCCGCGCCCACCGGTGACGCGCTGCCGGTGCTGGCCGCCCTCGAGGCGACGCTGATCATCGCGGGCCGGAACGGAGCCCGCCGGGAGATTCCGGTCTCGCACCTGCTGGCCGGCGTGGACATGCTGCGCGGCGGCGAACTCATCGGCTACGTGCGCGTGCCGCTGCTGCACGCCCCGCAGGTCTTCCTGAAGGCGACCGGGCGCACCGGCCCCGGCCGGGCGCTGGCCTCGGTGGCGGTGGTGCTCGACCCGGCCCGGCGCGGGGTGCGCTGTGCCGTCGGTGCCATAGCGCCGATGCCGCTGCGCCCCCTGGACGCCGAGCAGTGGGTCGCCCAGCTCATCGACTGGGACAACGACCGCGCTCTCGTCCCCGAGGCCCTGCACGCCTTCGGGGAGTACGTCGCCGCGGCCTGCATCCCGGACCCGGTCCCGGAGCCGGACGGTTCCGTGGTCCCGCTGCCGCCCGCCGTACTGCACCTGCGGCGCACCGTCGCCGCGCTGGCCCGACGAGCACTGGGGAGGGCGCTGTCGTGACCGACGACCAGCACGGAGAGGGCACCCGGCAGGGCGGTGGCCGCTGGGACCCGCTGCCCCAGGGCGACTACGACGACGGCGCCACCGCCTTCGTCAAGCTGCCCGAGGGCGGCATCGACGCCCTGCTGTCCGGCGACAGCCCGCTGGCCGCCCCCGGACACGGCTACGTCCCGCCGCGGATAACGGCGGCGCCCCCCGAGGGACCCGCGGACGCCTGGCCCGCGCCCGACGGCGGCGGCCGGTGGCCCGAACCGAACGCGGTGCCCCAGGAGC
The DNA here is from genome assembly GCF_040631045.1 of Streptomyces sp. NPDC005706. NCBI lineage: Bacteria > Bacillati > Actinomycetota > Actinomycetes > Kitasatosporales > Streptomycetaceae > Streptomyces > Streptomyces sp. NPDC005706. The sequence goes on from NZ_JBEXYS010000001.1 coordinate 72,393, forward strand.
CGGGCGCGGGCGACCGGTTCACGTACCAGCCCGCCGCGACCCAGCAGTGGACGTTCGAGGAGCCCGCGGCCCCGCCCGCCCCCGGACACGACGTCACCGGACAGTGGTCCATCCCGGTCGCCGGCGGTGACCTCCCGGACGAGTCGGGCGAGTTCACCACGTCCTCGCTGGTCGAGCAGTGGGGCGGCACCCCGCCGGCCACCCTTCCGGGCGGCGCGCCCGCGCCCTGGGCGACGGAGACCGCCGGACAGCCGTGGGGAGAGCCGGAGCCGGACGCCGCGCCCCGCGCCGACGACGCGGCCCCGGCGACGGAGTTCGCGCCCCCCTCCGCGGAAGCGCCCACGGCACCGGAGTTCGCGCCCGAGCCGCCCTACCGCCCGGCCCCGGCCGCGCAGGCCCCTGAGGGCCCCGCCGACGGCCCGGAACGGCACGACGGGCCCGCCGTTCACCAGACGGCCCGCGAAGCCCTTCGAGCGCCGGACACGGCCGCGGGGGCGGCCCCCGCGGACCCGGCCGACGCGCCCGAGGACACCGGCGCCGGGTCCGCCGCGGACGCGCCGCAGGACGGGGCACCGGCGGCCGGGGACGCGGCGGCCGGCGAGGACCCGGCGGCCCGGCCCGCGGACCAGGACGACACGCCCGGGGACGACCCCGCCGCCCTCCCGCCCCACGACGACCACCCCCTCGCCTCCTACGTCCTGCGGGTCAACGGCACCGACCGGCCCGTCGGCGACGCCTGGGTCGGCGAGTCCCTGCTGTACGTCCTGCGCGAACGGCTCGGCCTCGCCGGGGCCAAGGACGGCTGCTCGCAGGGCGAGTGCGGCGCCTGCAACGTGCAGGTCGACGGCCGCCTGGTGGCCTCCTGCCTGGTCCCGGCCGTCACTGCGGCCGGGAGCGAGGTGCGCACCGTCGAGGGCCTGGCCGCCGACGGCCGGCCCTCCGACGTGCAGCGGGCGCTCGCCCGGTGCGGCGCCGTGCAGTGCGGCTTCTGCGTGCCCGGCATGGCGATGACCCTGCACGACCTCCTCGAGGGCAACCCCGCGCCGACCGAGCTGGAGACCCGCCAGGCCCTGTGCGGCAACCTGTGCCGCTGCTCCGGCTACCGGGGTGTCCTGGACGCCGTCAAGGAGGTCGTCGCCGAGCGCGAGGCGCACACCACCGCCGACGAGGGGCCGGCCACCGAAGAGGCGCGCATCCCGCACCAGGCGGGCCCGGGCGCCGGGGGCGTCAACCCGGCGGCCTTCGAGTCACCGGGGCTCTTCGACAGCCCCGGCACCTTCGGAACCCCGGGACCGCGCGACCAGCAGTACGGCCAGGACGGAGGCCAGGCGTGACCAACGAAGCCGCCACCGCGACCGCCACCGCGGCGGCGCCCGCCGACGACCCCGAGCCGTTGCCGCACGGCCTCGGCGCATCGCTGCCGCACGCCGACGCCCGCGCCAAGACCGAGGGGACCTTCCCCTACGCGGCCGACCTGTGGGCCGAGGGGCTGCTGTGGGCCGCCGTGCTGCGCTCCCCGCACGCGCACGCGCGCATCGTCTCCATCGACACCACCCACGCGCGTGAGATGCCCGGCGTACGCGCCGTCGTCACGCACGAGGACATCCCCGGCACCCCCCGCCACGGCCGGGGCACGCCGGACCGCCCGGTGTTCGCCTCCGAGGTCGTACGGCACCACGGCGAGCCCATCGCTGCCGTCGCCGCCGACCACCCCGACACCGCGCGGATGGCCGCCGCGGCCGTCATCGTCGAGTACGAGGTGCTCGACCCGGTCACCGACCCCGAACACGCCTTCGAGGCCGAGCCGCTGCACCCGGACGGCAACCTGATCCGGCACATCCCCCTGCACCACGGCGACCCGGAGGCGGCCGGCGAGATCGTCGTCGAGGGCCAGTACCGCATCGGACGCGCGGACCCGGCTCCCATCGGCGCCGAGGCGGGCCTGGCCGTGCCGCGCCCCGACGGCGGCGTGGAGCTGTACCTCGCCTCCACCGACCCGCACACCGACCGCGACACGGCCGCGGCCTGCTACGGCCTGTCCCCGGACCGGGTGAAGATCGTCGTCACCGGGGTGCCCGGCGCCACCGCCGACCGGGAGGACCAGGGCTTCCAGCTCCCGCTCGGCCTGCTCGCCCTCAAGACCGGCTGCCCGGTGAAGCTCACGGCCACCCGCGAGGAGTCCTTCCTCGGCCACGTCCACCGCCACCCCACCCTGCTGCGCTACCGCCACCACGCGGACGCCGACGGCCGGCTGGTGAAGGTCGAGGCGCAGATCCTGCTCGACGCGGGCGCCTACGCGGACACCTCCGCCGAGGCCCTAGCCGCCGCCGTGTCCTTCGCGTGCGGCCCGTACGTCGTCCCGAACGCCTTCATCGAGGGCTGGGCCGTACGCACCAACAACCCGCCCTCCGGCCATGTGCGCGGCGAGGGCGCGATGCAGGTGTGCGCCGCCTACGAGGCGCAGATGGACAAGCTGGCGAAGAGACTGGGCCTGGACCCGGCCGAGCTGCGCCTGCGCAACGCGCTCGCGACCGGCGACGTCCTGCCCATCGGCCAGACCGTGACCTGCCCGGCGCCGGTGGCCGAACTCCTCCAGGCGGTCCGTGACTTCCCGCTGCCCGAACTCCCCGTGGACACCCCCGAGGAGGAGTGGCTGCTGCCCGGCGGCCCCGAGGGCGCGGGCGAGCCGGGCGCGGTGCGCCGGGGCGTCGGCTACGGCCTGGGCATGGTGCACATGCTCGGCGCCGAGGGCGCCGACGAGGTCTCCACGGCGACGGTGAAGGTGCACGACGGCGTGGCCACCGTGCTCTGCGGGGCCGTGGAGACGGGCCAGGGCTTCACCACCCTCGCCCGCCAGATCGTCCAGGAGACGCTCGGTATCGACGAGGTGCACGTGGCACCCGTCGACACCGACCAGCCCCCGGCCGGCCCGGGCTGCCGCGGCCGCCACACCTGGGTGTCGGGCGGCGCGGTGGAGCGGGCGGCGAAGATGGTCCGCACCCAGCTCCTGCAGCCCCTGGCCCACAAGTTCGGCATGTCCACCGAACTGCTGCAGATCACGGACGGCAAGATCACCTCCTACGACGGTGTGCTGTCGACCACCGTCACCGAGGCGATGGACGGCAAGGAGCTGTGGGCCACCGCCCAGTGCCGTCCGCACCCCACCGAGCCGCTGGACGCCGCCGGCCAGGGCGACGCCTTCGTGGGCCTCGCCTTCTGCGCGATCCGCGCGGTGGTGGACGTCGACATCGAGATCGGCTCGGTCCGGGTGGTGGAGCTGGCGGTCGCCCAGGACGTCGGCCGGGTCCTCAACCCCGCCCAGCTCGCGGCCCGTATCGAGGCGGGCGTCACCCAGGGCGTTGGCATCGCCCTCACCGAGAACCTGCGCACCCCGCGCGGTCTGATCCGCCACCCCGACCTGACCGGATACGCGCTGCCGACCGCCCTGGACGCGCCGGACATCCGGATCGTGAAGCTGGTCGAGGAACGGGACGTGGTAGCGCCCTTCGGCGCCAAGCCGGTCAGCGCGGTCCCGGTGGTGACGTCTCCGGCGGCGATCGCCTCCGCCGTCCGCGCGGCGACGGGCCGCCCGGTCAACCGCCTCCCGATCCGCCCGCAGGCGGCCGTGGTGACGTCCCAGTGAGCATGCCCGCGCGCACGGCGACGGCCGTGCGCGGGCAGGGCGGGCAACGGACCCGGCCCGTCTGACGTCCTTCCTGGTGAGGGCCGTTGTCAGTGGTGCGGCGTAGTGTGCTGAGCAGTCGGGGGCACCTGCCCGGGCACCGCGCACGACGACGCACGCACACAGGCACGCACGGGGACGATCGCGGGGGAGCGATGAGCACGACCGAGGCCGGGGTCCCGGCGATCACACTGACCGAGGCGGAACTGGGCCGTCACATCACCCACACGCCGACCCGCGGACTGCTCACCGGTCCCGGACTGCCCGCGGACACCGCCCTGCTGACCTTCTCCCCGCTGCGCGCGCACGGTCTGCGCACCCTCGGCGACGCCACCGACGGCCCCTTCCGCCTCGCGGAGGAACTGCGCGGCCGCCTGGTGATCGGCGAACTGCTGAACCCGGCCGGCATGGAGCGCGAGTCGATCCTGCTCGACGGCGACACCGGCGAGCTGACGACGGCCCGCCTCGTGGGCCCGTCCGACCCGCGCCCCTTCGCGCCCTCGCTGTCCACCCTGCTGCGCTTCGCCGCGGTCACGGAGGAACTGGCGGGCCTGCGCGGCCGTTTCGCGTCCCTGGCCGGCAAGTACGGCCCGCGGACGGCGACCGAGGCATCGCGCCGCCTGCTCGCCCTCTTCGCGGAGGGCACGGACGGCCGGGTCCCGCCCTACTGGAAGGCCGCGGCCCTGATCCGTCCGCTGGCCCTCGTCGCGGGGCCGGGCACCACGTCCGGTCTCACCCTGGACGTTCCGGCCCGCCTGCTGGAGCAGGAGTTCGGCCACGGCCGGGTGGCCCGGTTCGAGGAGGTCGACTTCCCCGCCACGCTCACCCACGAGCCGACCCGCCGCTTCCTGCGCGAGACGGGCCTGCCGGAGGAGGCGGTCGTCTTCCACGCCGACACCGACGTCCCGCTGCCGACGCTCACCGAGTACTTCACCACCGAGCGCTGCGACGACTACCCCCTGGACGTCCTTCCCGCCCACGCCGGCCACCTGATCCGCCTCGGCCACCTGATCGAGGACCACAGCCTGGTGGTCGACGGCAGAACGGGCGCGGTGCTCACCTTCAGCGAGCCCGAGGCGACGCTCCACCCCCTGAACACCGACGTCTCCACCCTGGCCTTCACGCTCTGGCTCCTGCACCACGAGCGCACCATCGACGAACACCTGTCGCACGAGCTGAGCACGCGGGCCTACGACCACCTGGCCGCGACCATGATCCACACCCTCACCGCGGTCGACCCCACGGCCACCCTGCCGGACACCGCCTGGCACTACTGGACACAGCTGTTCCAGGACGAGGCGGGCGGGGTGCTGTAGTTGGAGACCGTGGCGGGAATCGAACCCGCGTAAGTCGCTTTGCAGGCGACTCCCTGAACCACTCGGGCACACGGTCGTGTCGTGCTGAGACGAACGTAGGGCGCGGCCGACGACCCGCTCAAGGGAAACCGCGGCGCCGCAACGGGACTGCCATACGCCGTTCATGAAGCGCGGGCCGGGGGTCTACGACCAAGGTCGGAGTGCGGGCGGGACCACCGACAGGGGTCAAACGGGGCCGTGGACCTTACTCTGTCGACCATGAGTGCCCTCGAGTCCCGTGACACCGTTGTGGTGAGTGATGCCGTCGAGAAGGACGGCGGTGGTGTGCTGAGCCGGGAACACCGGGCGCTCAGTATCGGGATCGTCTCCGTCGTGCTGCTCATCGCCTTCGAGGCGACCGCCGTCGGGACCGCGATGCCCGTGGCCGCGCGCGAGCTGGACGGGCTGGCGCTGTACGCGTTCGCGTTCTCCGGGTACTTCACGACCAGCCTGTTCGGGATGGTGTTCGCCGGCCAGTGGTCCGACCGGCGCGGGCCGCTCGGCGCGCTGACCACTGGGATCGCCGCCTTCGCCGCCGGGCTCGTCGTCGCCGGGACCGCCGGGGTCATGTGGGTGTTCATCCTGGGACGGGCCGTGCAGGGCCTCGGCGGCGGGCTGGTCATCGTGGCGCTGTACGTCGTCGTCGGGCGCGCCTACCCCGAGCGGCTGCGGCCCGCGATCATGGCGGCCTTCGCCGCCGGGTGGGTCGTACCGTCCATCGTCGGCCCGCTCGCCTCGGGCGCCGTGACCGAGCACCTCGGCTGGCGCTGGGTCTTCCTCGGCATCCCCGCCCTGGTCGTCTTCCCGCTCGCCCTCGCGCTGCCGCAGATACGGCGCCGGGCGGCGGGCCCCGTGGACGGCACCGACGGCGCCGCCTCCTTCGACCGGCGCCGCATCCGGCTCGCCCTCGCCATCTCCCTCGGCGCGGGACTCCTGCAGTACGCCGCGCAGGACCTGCGATGGCTCTCGCTGGCCCCCGGCCTCACCGGTGCGGCCCTGCTCGTGCCCGCCGTCCTCGGGCTGCTTCCGCGCGGCACCTACCGCGCCGCGCGCGGCCTGCCCTCCGTCGTCCTGCTGCGCGGCGTCTCCGCCGGATCCTTCATCGCCGCCGAGTCCTTCGTCCCGCTGATGCTGGTCACCCAGCGAGGGCTGTCGCCGACGCTGGCCGGGTTCTCGCTGGCGGCCGGCGGGGTCACCTGGGCGCTGGGCTCGTGGGTGCAGTCGCGGCCCCGCGTGGAGCCGTACCGGGAGCGGCTGATGACGGTGGGCATGGTGCTGGTCGCCGCCGCGATCGTCGCCGCGCCGAGCGTGCTGCTGCACTCCGTGCCCGTCTGGACCGTCGCCGTCGCCTGGGGCTTCGGCTGCTTCGGCATGGGCCTGGTGATCTCCTCCACCAGCGTGCTGCTGCTCCAGCTCTCCGCGCCCAGCCAGGCCGGTGCCAACTCCGCCGCGCTCCAGATCTCCGACGCCCTCTCCAACGTCGTCCTCCTCGCGGCGACCGGCGCGGCCTTCGCGGCCCTGGGCGGCGGCAGCGCGGCGGCCACGCCGGCCTCGACGGCCGGCGGGTCCCACCCCGCCGCCTTCGCCGCCGTCTTCCTGCCGATGGCTGCGGTGGCGCTGGTGGGGGCGTGGGTGACGCGACGGCTCCGCGAGGTGTGAACCCGGGAGCGCCGCCTCCCTGGCAAACCGGTCGCCGGGCACATCGCCGGTCCCTGCCCTTGCCGCATGCACGAGCTGATCCTCTCCTTCGACCCCGCCACCCGGCAGGCACTGGACGACCTCGCGGACGCGTCCGGCCGCCCCTGCGAGGAACTGGCGCTGGACGCCGTACGCCGGTATCTGCGCGAGGAAGAAGCGGCCGTCCGCGCGTGCGCCGAGCGCCTCGCGCTCAGCCACGCCGACCTGCTGAGGAGGCTCGGCGAATGACCCGTCACCTCACCGTCGCCGAGGTCACCACCATCGCGGAGGTCGCTTTCGGCGGCCGCCCGCCCGAGGCCCGGGAGCCCGGACTGCCGGCCTCCGCCGTGCACCGGCCCCGCGCCCGGATGTTCGGCACGGCCGCCTACCAGGACCTGCACGAGCAGGCCGCCGCCCTGCCGCACGCCCTCGCCGCCAACCATCCACTCGTCGACGGGAACAAGCGCACCGCCTGGCTGGCCACGGCCACCTTCCTCGCGCTCAACGGCGTGGATCTCGCCGGCGTCGACCAGGACACCGCGTACGGCCTGGTCATCGACGTGGCATCCGGCCGGGTGAGCGATGTGGGCCAGATCGCGGGACGGCTGCGCCGGCTGTGACGTGAGTCCCACCCGAGGGCGGCCCGGCCGTGTTCGCGCGTCGGCGCCGCCGGGGCGCCGGTAGGGTGGCCCGGTTGTCATACGTAGCCGAGCCGCCCTACCCCTTGATCCACGGAGACCGTGACTACCACCGCCGCTTCCGCCTCACACTCCCACCATCTCTCGCCGGCCTTCCCCGGCCGGGCCCCCTGGGGCACCGCCGGCAAGCTGCGTGCCTGGCAGCAGGGGGCGATGGAGAAGTACATCCAGGAGCAGCCGCGCGACTTCCTCGCGGTGGCCACGCCCGGCGCCGGCAAGACGACCTTCGCGCTGACCCTCGCCTCCTGGCTGCTGCACCACCACGTCGTGCAGCAGGTGACCGTGGTCGCGCCGACCGAGCATCTGAAGAAGCAGTGGGCGGAGGCCGCGGCCCGGATAGGCATCAAGCTCGACCCGGAGTACAGCGCGGGCCCGCTCGGCAAGGACTACGACGGCGTCGCCGTCACCTACGCCGGCGTCGGTGTCCGCCCGATGCTGCACCGCAACCGCGTCGAGCAGCGCAAGACCCTGGTGATCCTCGACGAGATCCACCACGCCGGTGACTCCAAGTCCTGGGGCGAGGCCTGCCTGGAGGCCTTCGAGCCCGCGACCAGGCGGCTCGCGCTGACCGGTACGCCGTTCCGGTCCGACACCAACCCGATCCCCTTCGTCACGTACGAGGAGGGGCAGGACGGGATCCGCCGGTCCGCCGCCGACTACACCTACGGCTACGGCAACGCCCTCGCCGACCATGTCGTGCGGCCCGTCATCTTCCTCTCCTACAGCGGCAACATGCGCTGGCGCACCAAGGCCGGTGACGAGATCGCCGCCCGGCTCGGCGAGCCGATGACCAAGGACGCGGTCAGCCAGGCCTGGCGCACCGCCCTCGATCCGCGCGGCGAGTGGATGCCCAGCGTGCTGCGCGCCGCCGACCAGCGGCTGACCGAGGTCAGGAAGGGCATCCCGGACGCCGGTGCCCTGGTCATCGCCTCCGACCAGGACTCGGCCCGCGCCTACGCCAAGCTCATCCGGGAGATCACCGGGACGAAGGCGACCCTCGTGCTGTCCGACGACGCCGGCGCCTCGAAGCGGATCGACGACTTCAGCGGCGGCGGCGACCGCTGGATGGTCGCGGTGCGCATGGTGTCCGAGGGCGTCGACGTGCCCCGGCTCGCGGTCGGCGTCTACGCCACCACCATCTCGACCCCGCTGTTCTTCGCGCAGGCCGTCGGCCGCTTCGTGCGGTCCCGGCGGCGCGGCGAGACCGCGTCCGTGTTCCTGCCGACCGTGCCCGACCTGCTGACCTTCGCCAACGAGATGGAGAAGGAACGCGACCACGCCCTCGACAAGCCGAAGAAGGAGGGCGAGGAGGACCCGTACGCCGAATCCGAGAAGGAGATGGAGGAGGCGAACAAGGAGCAGGACGAGGACACCGGCGAGCAGGAGCAGTTCTCCTTCGAGGCGCTGGAGTCCGAGGCCGTCTTCGACCGGGTCCTCTACGACGGCGCCGAGTTCGGCATGCAGGCCCACCCGGGCAGCGAGGAGGAGCAGGACTACCTCGGCATCCCGGGCCTCCTCGAGCCCGACCAGGTGCAGATGCTGCTGCAGAAGCGGCAGGCCCGGCAGATCGCGCACAGCCGCAAGAAGCCGGACACCGAGGCCGACCTGCTGGAACTGCCCGCCGAGCGCCGTCCGGTGGTCAGCCACAAGGAGATGATGGAGCTGCGCAAGCGGCTCAACACCCTGGTCGGCGCCTACGTCCACCAGAGCGGCAAGCCGCACGGTGTCATCCACACCGAGCTGCGCCGGGTGTGCGGGGGACCGGCCAGCGCGGAGGCGACGGCGGGGCAGCTGCGCCAGCGGATCGCAAAGGTGCAGGAGTGGGCGACGCGCATGCGGTAAAAGCCTGGGGTACGTGCGTATGCGGACGAATGCAGGCAGTCCGGATCCGGCCTTGACCGGATTCTGGACGGAGGCTTCCGCTCAGCGAACCGCCTTCGCTACTGTCCGGCTACGCACACGCCCCGTGGCAGCGCCGCCGCGGAGCGCAGCCGTGAAGCGACATGGCCCGGAGCCGCCGGGCGTCCTGCCGATCGGCGGCCTCTGAAGCGCGTCGCCGTCGGGACTCGGTGTCGCATCCGTCGCTCCGGGGTCCGCCGACCTCACCGCCGAAGGAGTGGGCGTCGTGACCGCGGAGACCTCCCAGACGCTCGACCGGGGACTGCGTGTCCTCAAGCTGCTGGCCGACACCGACCACGGGCTGACCGTCACCGAGCTATCCAACAAACTGGGCGTCAACCGGACCGTGGTGTACCGGTTGCTCGCCACGCTGGAGCAGCACGCGCTCGTACGGCGTGATCTGGGCGGGCGTGCCAGGGTCGGGCTCGGGGTGCTGCGGCTCGGCCGGCAGGTGCATCCGCTGGTACGGGAGGCGGCGCTGCCGGCGCTGCGGTCGCTCGCCGAGGACATCGGGGCGACGGCGCACCTGACCCTGGTGGACGGGACCGAGGCGCTGGCCGTCGCGGTGGTCGAGCCGACCTGGACGGACTACCACGTGGCCTATCGGGCCGGTTTCCGGCATCCGCTGGACCGGGGGGCCGCGGGCCGGGCGATCCTCTCCGCCCGGCAGTCGCCGCGGGCCGACCCCGGGTACACCCTGACCCACGGCGAGCTGGAGGCCGGAGCCTGCGGGGCCGCGGCGCCGCTGGTCGGGGTGACGGGGGTCGAGGGCAGCGTGGGCGTGGTGATGCTGGCGGAGTCCGTGCCGGAGCGGGTGGGGCCGCGGGTGATGGACGCGGCCCGGGAGGTCGCGGAGGCGCTGCGCTGAGCTGCGGTGGGCCGCCACCGGGGTCTCACGTAGATTGATTGCGTGCTCTCACGTCTCACGCGTTCCCAGGCCGTCGCCGTCTGCGCCCTGCCCGTCGTGGCCCTCCTCGCCACGGCGGTGTTCGCGCCGCTGCCGTTCTCGGTGGCGCAGCCCGGGATGACGGCGGACGTGCTCGGCAAGAACCGGAGCGCCCAGGTGATCACCGTCTCGGGCGCGCCGGTCCGGGAGACCAGCGGTCAGCTGCGGATGACGACCATCGAGGCGACCGGCCCGGACACCCGGGTGCCGCTCGCGGACGTGCTCGGCAACTGGTTCCGCACGGACCGGGCCGTGATGCCCCGGGACGCGGTCTATCCGAGCGGGAACAGCGTCAAGGAGATCGAGAAGTACAACGCGAAGCAGATGCGGCAGTCCCAGGACGCGGCGACCCAGGCGGCCCTGAAGTACCTGGACCTGAGCCCCGACAAGGTCAAGGTCCGGCTGAAGCTCGCCGACGTGGGAGGGCCCAGCGCGGGACTGCTGTTCACCCTGGGGATCATCGACACGCTGGACGGCGACGGCCGCGGCGGCGACCTCACGGGCGGCCGCACCGTCGCCGGTACGGGCACGATCGACGCGGCCGGCAAGGTCGGCGCGGTGGGCGGGGTGGCCCTGAAGACCCAGGCCGCCCGGCGGGACGGGGCCACCGTCTTCCTGGTGCCCAAGGCCGAGTGCTCCGACGCCAGGTCGGAGCTGCCGAAGGGGCTGCGGCTGGTCCCGGTCACCACGCTCCAGGGAGCGGTGAACTCCCTGGTGGCCCTGGAGACGGGCAAGGGCCGGGTCCCGAGCTGCTGAACCTCGGCGATCTAGCAGGCGGCCGGGACCGGCCTGGGGGCGGCGGCGAGCCGCAGGCCGAGCTCGACCAGCCTCCAGCCGACGCGGGTGCGCAGTTCGACCGGGGGCCTGGCCTCGGCGGCGAGGTGGTGCGCGGCGGCGGTCGCGCGCAGACCGGCGGTGTGGTGCTGGGCGAGCCGGATGGTGAGCTGCATGGCGGGGCCTCTCGGTTCGTCTCAGTCGGATTCGACGGGGAACAGGTGCGTGTGGATGCGCACCTGCTCGGAGCCGGGCGTGTCCGTGCCGGTCGCCCGGCCCCGGTACTCGCCGATCAGGGCGTGCATCCGCTCGACCAGCTCGGCGGCCAGGCCGGGCGTGAGCCGTAGCGTCGCGTCGCTCATGTCGGAGCCCTGGGACCATTCCGCGGACCACTGGTCCCGGGTGCTGAGCCAGGTGGACAGCTCGCGGGCGTGGGTACCGGCGGTCTCGTGCAGGTACGCCTCGGCCAGCCCGCGCACTTGCGGTCCGGCGCCCTCGAAGTCGGCGCTGTCGAATACCAGTCCCTGGTCCACCGCCTGCCACCAGCGCTCCCGTCCCTTGCCGTGCCCGGGGGCGTCCTCGACGAAGCCGTGGGCGGCGAGCTGGCGCAGGTGGTAGCTGGTCGCCCCGCTGGACTCGCCGAGTTTCCCGGCCAGTTGGGAAGCGGTGGCGGGGCCGCGTTGGCGCAGGGTGTCCAGCATCTGCATGCGCAGCGGGTGCGCCAGTCCCCGCAAAGAGCGGGCGTCCAGCCGGCGTTGTGCGCGTTCCTCGTGCTCCGTCATGCGTACAAAGGTAGCTATGCAAAGCTCCCTTTGCAACACCCTCTTTGCATCGCTTTCTTTGTACGATGGCCACGAGCCGCTCTGTACGAGGGCTCCGAGGCGACCGGGCGGGAAGAACGCCTACTTCACGAACCCTTCCGCCTTCATCCAGTCCAGTGCCACCTGGTGCGGATCCTCCCCGTCGACGTCGACCCGGGCGTTCAGCGTCTGCGCCACCGAGTTGTCCAGCCTGGCGTTGACCGGTTCGATGACCTTCGCGATGGCCGGCCACTTCTCCAGCACCCGGCTGTTGACCACCGGCGTCGCGTTGTAGTTGGGGAAGAACTTCTTGTCGTCCGCCATCACCACCAGGTTCATCGACTTGATCCGCCCGTCGGTGGTGAACACCTCCCCGTAGGTGCACGCCCCCTTCGCCACCTGGGTGTAGATGATTCCGGTGTCCATCTGCGTGACGTTCTTCGCGGGCACGCTCATCCCGTACGCCTTCTCCATGCCGGGCAGCCCGTCCGCCCGGTTGGCGAACTCGCTCTCCACGCACAGGGTGACGGCTCCCGGGTCCCGCTCGGACAGTGCGGCCACCTCGGACAGCGTCCGCGTGCCGTACTTCTTGAAGTTGGCCTGGTTCATGGCGAGCGCGTAGGTGTTGTCGAGCTTCGACGGCTCCAGCCAGGTCAGCCCGTTCTTCAGGTCCGCCGCCCGCACCGCCTCCCACTGCTTGCGCGGGTCGGGGATCGGTCGGCTGTTGCCCAGGTAGGTGATCCAGCCGGTGCCCGTGTACTCGTACTGGGCGTCCGCGTCCCCGTTCTTGACCGCCTCCCGCGATCCGATGGAGCCCTGGATGCCGGTCCGGTCCAGCACGTCCGCGCCGGCGGCCTGGAAGGCGATCCCCATGATCGCGCCGAGGATCAGCTGCTCGGTGAACTCCTTCGAGGTCACGGTGAGATGAGCGCCCTTCAGCGGCTCGCCCGCCCCGATGGAACCGGGCCGGACGTCGTCGACCATCGGGGAGCCGCTGGTCAGACCGCAGCCGGACGGCACGACGAGCAGCGCGGCCAGCAGCGGCGCCACCCGGCGCCTCATGCTCCCGCCTCGAGACCGCGCGGCCGGAGCATGACCTCCGCCAGCGACGCCAGCCAGTCGACCAGCAGGGCGAGGGCGATGGTGAGCAGGGCGCCGAGCACCAGCACCGGCATGCGCTGGGTGGTGATGCCGGTGGTGATCAGCACGCCCAGGCCGCCGCCCCCGCCGAAGGTCGCCAGGGTCGCCGTACCGACGTTGAGGACCAGCGCCGTACGGATGCCGGCGAGGATCAGCGGGACGGCGAGGGGCAGTTCGACCCGGGTGAGGACGCCGAGCGGGGACATGCCGATGCCGCGCGCCGCCTCCAGCAGGGTCGGGTCGTTGGCCTTCAGACCGGCGATGGTGTTGGCCAGCACGGGCAGCACGGCGTAGGCGACGATGCCGATCAGGGCCGCCCTCGTGCCCGTCCCCAGCACGATCACCAGCAGCGCCAGCAGGCCGATCGCCGGGGTCGCCTGGCCCATGTTGGCGATCGTCATCGCCAGCGGGGTCGCCTTCCGCATGGCCCCGCGGGTGAGCAGGATGCCCAGCGGGATCGCGATGATCAGCACGAAGAACGTCGAGATCACCGTCAACTGCACGTGCTGCCACAGCGCCTTGGAGACCTGGCCGCCCGAGAGCGCGTTCCGCGAGATCGTGTCCAGGTCCGCCTGGCGGAACCACAGCCAGGTCACCAGCAGCAGCAGGACCAGGAACGCGGGCAGGACGGTCAGCCGCTGCCAGGTCAGCCGGCGCGCGGGCGGGCGCTGCCGGGGCGGCGGGGCCTCCTGCTCCGCCTCGCCCTCGTCACGGAAGGGCAGCCCCTTGACCTCGTGTTCGCCCCCGGGCCGCTGCTCGGTGCTCACGCCTTCGTCTCCCCTCCGTGCCCCTCCTGCTCGAAATGGGTCTGCTGGCTGCGGGCCTCCTCCAGTTCGGCCTGCGCCTCCATGGCCTCCAGCCGGTCGGCCTCCAGCAGTTCGTGCACGGAGTTCATCAGCGTCTCCATGTCCACGACGCCGATGTACGCCCCGCGCCGCCCGGTCACGGCCACCCGTCCGGCGTTGTCCGTGAGCACCGCCTCCAGCGCGTCCCGCAGGGTCGCGTCCCGGGTCACCGTGTCGTGCACCAGCGTGCCCGCGCGGGCCAGCGAGCCGCGGGCCCGCATCAGGTCGCCGCGCCGCAGCCACTTGTAGGGACGGCGCCGCCTGTCGAGCAGCAGGATCTCGTTGGTGCCGCTGCCGCGCAGCAACCCGAAGATCTGCTGGAGCGGGGTGTCCACGGTCACCGTCGGGTACTCCCGCATCTCCACGTCCCGGACCCGGGTCAGGTTGAGCCGCTTCAAGGCCGCGCCCGCGCCGACGAAACCGGAGACGAAGTCGTCGGCCGGGTTGGTCAGGATGGCCTCCGGGGTGTCGAACTGGGCGATGTGCGAGTGCTCGCGCAGGACGGCGATCCGGTCGCCCAGCTTGATCGCCTCGTCGAAGTCGTGGGTGACGAAGACGATCGTCTTGTGCAGCTCGCGCTGGAGCCGGATCAGCTCGTCCTGGAGGTGGTCGCGGGTGATCGGGTCGACCGCGCCGAACGGCTCGTCCATCAGCAGCACCGGGGGATCGGCGGCCAGGGCCCGGGCCACGCCGACGCGCTGCTGCTGGCCGCCGGAGAGCTGGCGCGGGTAGCGGTCGCGGAACTCGCCCGGGTCGAGCCCGACGAGGTCCAGCATCTCCTCGACCCGCTCGCGCACCCGGCCCTTCGGCCAGCCGACCATTTTCGGCACCAGGGCGATGTTCTGCGCGACCGTCATGTGCGGGAACAGGCCGGAGGACTGGATGGCGTACCCGACCTTGCGGCGCAGCCGCACCGGGTCGATGCGGGTGACGTCCTCGCCGTCGATGCGGATGCGCCCGCCGGTCGGCTCGATCAGCCGGTTGATCATCTTCAGTGTCGTGGACTTCCCGCAGCCCGACGGCCCGACGAAGATCACCGTCTCGCCGGCCCTGATCTCCATGCTGACGTTGTCCACCGCCGGCTGCGGGCTGCCCGGGTAGCGCTTGGTCAGGTTCTCCAGCTCGATCGTGGCGCCGTGCGAGGAGGTCGTCTCAGCCACGGATCCCCCTGGGAATGGTCAGCCGGCCGAGCAGCACGTACGCGGCGTCGAACAGCAGGGCGAGGATGACGATGCCGAGCGTGCCGGCGAGCACCTGGTTCAGGGCGTTCTTGCTGCCCAGCGAGGCCAGGCCGCGGAAGATCTCGTTGCCCAGGCCGGGGCCAGAGGCGTAGGCGGCGATGGCCGCGATGCCCATCAGCATCTGCGTGGCGACCCGGATGCCGGTCAGGATGGGCGGCCAGGCCAGCGGCAGCTCGACCCGCAGCAGCCGCGCCGGCCGGGACATGCCGATCCCGCGGGCCGCGTCCACCAGCGCCGGATCGACCCCGCGCAGGCCCACGATGGAGTTCCGCACGATGGGCAGCAGCCCGTACAGGATCAGCGCGATCACGGTGGGCGCCACCCCGAGGCCCACGATCGGGATGAGCAGGCCGATCATCGCGAGCGAGGGGATGGTCAGAAAGGTCGCCGTGGTCGTGGTGGCCAGGTTGCCCGCCCACGCCGAGTGATAGGTGGCCACGCCGATCAGCACACCCAGGACGGTCGCCACGACCATGCACTGGAAGACCGCGCTGGCGTGCTGGTAGGCGTCCGCGAGCAGTTGCTGGTGGCGGCTGCCCAGGTACTCCCAGAAGCTCACGCGGCCTCACCCCAGCTCGTCGGACCCTTCCCGGTCGTCCGAGCCGCACACGCTCGCCCGCCCCCGGCTCACTCGCCGACGGCGGCCTGCTCCACCAGCGGGATGATCCGCAGCGGAACGGGGTTCTCCATGACGATCGCCGTGGAGGCCCGGACGATGCCATCAAAACCGACGACCCGGTCGATCACCCGCTGGAGATCGGCGTTGGACCGGGCCACGAGCCGGCACAGCATGTCCCCGCTGCCGGTGGTGGTCAGCAGCTCCAGCACCTCCGGCACGGTCGCCAAGTGCGCCCGTACGTCGGCCCCTTGACCCTGCCGGATCTGCAGCGTGGCGAACGCGGTGACCGGGTAGCCGAGGGCCGCCGGGTCCACCTGGGGACCGAAGCCCCGGATGACTCCATTCGACTGAAGACGGTCCAGCCGCGCCTGCACCGTCCCCCGGGCGACCCCGAGCCGCCGGGACATCTCCAGCACCCCGATCCGCGGTTCCCGCGCCAGCAGCACGATGATCCGGCCGTCCAGGCGATCGATCGCCACAGCACCTCCCGGGGATGGTCATCCTGTACAGAAAGCCCGTCGACACGGCCATTGAGCTGAACACATTGCCCAGTGATTAAGCGAACTATTGCGCACCTTGCAGGCCCGGTCCACCCTTCCGCTATGACGCAGACCACAGACCACACTCCCGACACCGCACGGCAGGCCGACCCCTTCCCGGTCAAGGGAATGGACGCGGTCGTCTTCGCCGTGGGCAACGCCAAGCAGGCCGCGCACTACTACTCCAGCGCCTTCGGCATGAAGCTGGTCGCCTACTCCGGACCGGAGAACGGCAGCCGCGAGACCGCGAGTTACGTGCTGGAGAACGGCTCGGCACGGTTCGTCCTCACCTCGGTGATCAAGCCGAGCAGCGACTGGGGCCACTTCATCGCCCAGCACGTGGCCGAGCACGGCGACGGCGTCGTCGACCTGGCCATCGAGGTGCCGGACGCGCGCGCCGCCCACGCCTACGCCGTCGAGCACGGCGCCCGCTCGGTCACCGAGCCTTACGAGGTGAAGGACGAGCACGGCACCGTCGTCCTCGCCGCCATCGCCACCTACGGCGAGACCCGCCACACCCTGGTCGAGCGCACCGGCTACGACGGCCCGTACCTGCCCGGGTACGTGGCGGCCCAGCCGATCGTCGCGCCGCCCGCCCAGCGCACCTTCCAGGCCGTCGACCACTGCGTCGGCAACGTCGAACTCGGCCGGATGAACGAGTGGGTCGAGTTCTACAACAAGGTCATGGGCTTCACGAACATGAAGGAGTTCGTGGGCGACGACATCGCCACCGAGTACAGCGCGCTGATGTCGAAGGTCGTCGCGGACGGCACCCTCAAGGTGAAGTTCCCGATCAACGAGCCCGCGATCGCCAAGAAGAAGTCCCAGATCGACGAGTACCTGGAGTTCTACGGCGGCGCCGGTGTCCAGCACATCGCGCTGAACACCAACGACATCGTGCAGACCGTACGGACGATGCGTGCGGCCGGCGTCCAGTTCCTCGACACCCCGGACTCCTACTACGACACCCTCGGCGAGTGGGTCGGCGACACCCGCGTGCCCGTCGACACCCTGCGCGAACTGAAGATCCTCGCCGACCGCGACGAGGACGGCTACCTGCTGCAGATCTTCACCAAGCCGGTCCAGGACAAGCCGACCGTGTTCTTCGAACTGATCGAGCGGCACGGCTCGATGGGCTTCGGCAAGGGCAACTTCAAGGCCCTGTTCGAGGCGATCGAGCGCGAGCAGGAGAAGCGGGGCAACCTCTAGGCCGTGTCCGCAAAGTCGCGCCTGCGACGCGACTTTGTGGACACGACCCAGCGGCGTCCCTCAGGACATGTCGTCCGGCGGGGGCTCGTCGGGAATCTCCCCGAG
Source organism: Streptomyces sp. NPDC005706 (assembly GCF_040631045.1). Lineage (NCBI taxonomy): Bacteria > Bacillati > Actinomycetota > Actinomycetes > Kitasatosporales > Streptomycetaceae > Streptomyces > Streptomyces sp. NPDC005706. The sequence goes on from NZ_JBEXYS010000001.1 coordinate 89,922, forward strand.
CCCCCGCAGGGCCTCTCCCGCCGCAGCGGCCCCGAGCGGCGAGAAGTACGGGTTGATCCGCAGCGCCTCCTCGAGGTGCCGCCGGGCCGGCCCCGCGCTCCCCAGCTCGCGTTCGATCATGCCCCGGTGGTACGCGTACAGGGCACTGATCACGCCGCCGCCCTTCGCCTTGTCCGTCGCGGCCGAGGCGTAGGTCAGCGCCTCCGTGTCCTCGCCGGCCCGGTGCAGCGCCCAGCCGAGGGCGTCGGCCACCTCGATCCCGGGCTGGCGCCGCCACTCCTCGCGCAGCCGCTCCACCGCGTCCTCCGGGTCGGCGTGGTCCGCCTCGAACTGCCCGATCAGCAGCTCCTCGTCGACCCCGTCCGCCACCGACCGCCGGACCCGCTCGCGCAGCAGGGCGTAACTCCCCTCGGCGTCCTCGTACCGGCCCAGCGACTCGTACAGCTCGCCCAGCTCCAGCGCGTCCCGCGCGTCCGGCTGCCGGGCCAGGGCCGCCCGGTACGCGGCCACCGCCTCGTCGGTGCGGCCCAGCGCGGCCAGCGCCCGGCCCTTCCCGGACAGCGCCGCCCGCCGGCCGGGCTCCAGCCGTACGGCCGCCTCGAAGTGCCGCAGCGCGTCCTCCCGGTCGCCCCGCTCCCAGGCGAGCTGCCCCACCCCCGTCAGGTACGCGGCCTGCTCGGCGGGGGTGCGGGCGGCGGCCGCCGCGTCCGTCAGCTGGGCCACGGAGTCCTCGCGCCAGCCCCGGTCCCGATAGACGCCCGAGGCCCGAGCCATCACCGCCGGCCGGTCGGCCGCCCCGGTGCGCAGCCCCAGCAGCTTGTCCAGCGCGCCCCGGGCCGCCTTGTAGTCGCCGAGCCCGGTGTAGGCGTCGATCAGCGGCGGATACGCCGACCAGCGTTTCGGGGTCAGCTTGAGCGCCTGCTCGCCGTACCGTTTCGCCGCCGGGAAGTCCCGCCGCGCGTTCGCCAGCGCGGCCAGCCCGCCCAGCGCCGCCGCGCGCTCCGCCGGCCCGGTGCCGGCCACCTCCAGCGAGGTCCGCAGCGCCCGCTCCGCCTTCGGGAAGTCCGCCGCGTCGGCGGCGTTGCGCCCCCGCTGCACATACGCGGCCCCCAGGACCGCCCAGGCCCGCGCGTCCCGGGGCCGGGCCCGAACCGCGCCCTCCTGCTGCCCGATGAGCGCCGCAAGGTCCGGCAGCGCGGCCGGGATCCCGGAGGCGACCGCGGCCGCCGTCAGCGCGGGCGACTGCGCCCGCGGGCCCGCGGCGGGCGGTGCCGCCCGGCGGTGCGCCGGCTCCGGCGGCAGCAGCATCAGCACCCCGCCCGCCGCGGCCGAGCCCGCCAGCACGGTGACCAGCAGGCGCCGCAGCAGACGCCGGGCGCGGCGCGGCGGGGGCGGCTCGGCCACCAGGGACGTACCGGGGCCGGAACCGCCGTACGGTCGGATCTCCATACCGTTCACTGTGCGCCAGTACGCGGGGCACATCCGGGTGGCCCAAGGGAGGCACGGACGGGGTTCACACCGATGGCCCCCGAGTGTCACGCTGTGATCGTGAGCCGTATCGAAGCGCCCCGCGACGAAGTGACGAGCAACCTCACCGATCGGCTCCTGGCCGGCCTGCCGCCCGAAACCGTCCTGACCGATCCCGACGTCACGGCCTCCTACGCCAACGACATGGCGAGCTTCTGCCCGTCCGGCACCCCGGCCGTGGTGGTGCTGCCGCGCACCGTCGAACAGGTGCAGCACGTCATGCGGACCGCGTCCGAGCTGCGCGTCCCGGTCGTCCCGCAGGGTGCCCGCACCGGCCTGTCCGGCGGCGCCAACGCCACCGACGGCGCCATCGTGCTGTCCCTGACCCGGATGGACCGCATCCTGGAGGTCAGCCCGGTCGACCGGATCGCCGTCGTGGAACCGGGCGTCGTCAACGCGGCGCTCTCCCGCGAGGTGGACAAGTACGGCCTGTACTACCCGCCGGACCCGTCGAGCTGGGAGACGTGCACCATCGGGGGCAACATCGGCACGGCGTCCGGCGGCCTGTGCTGCGTGAAGTACGGGGTGACGGCCGAGTACGTGCTCGGCCTGGACGTCGTCCTCGCCGACGGCCGGCTGATGTCCACCGGCCGGCGCACCGCCAAGGGCGTGGCGGGCTACGACCTGACCCGCCTCTTCGTAGGCTCCGAGGGTTCCCTCGGCGTCGTCGTACGGGCCGTGCTGGCGCTGAGGCCGAAGCCGCCCCAGCAGCTCGTGCTGGCCGCCGAGTTCGCCTCGTCGGCCGCCGCCTGCGACGCCGTCTGCCGGATCATGGAGGGCGGACATGTGCCGTCCCTCCTCGAACTGATGGACCGTACGACCGTCAAGGCGGTCAACGACCTCGCCCACATGGGGCTGCCGGAGTCCACCGAGGCGCTGCTGCTGGCCGCCTTCGACACCCCGGACCCCGCCGCCGACCTCGCCGCCCTCGGCGCGCTGTGCGAGGCGGCCGGCGCCACCCAGGTGGTCCCCGCCGACGACGCCGCCGAGTCCGAACTCCTGCTGCAGGCCCGGCGGCTCTCGCTGACCGCGCTGGAGGCGGTCAAGGGCACGACGATGATCGACGACGTGTGCGTGCCCCGTTCGAAGCTCGGCGCGATGCTGGAGGGCGTCGAGCGGATCGCCGCGAAGTACGGCCTCACCATCGGCGTCTGCGCGCACGCCGGCGACGGCAACACCCACCCCACCGTCTGCTTCGACGCCCAGGACGTCGACGAGTCCCGGCGGGCCCGCGAGTCCTTCGACGAGATCATGGCGCTCGGCCTGGAACTCGGCGGCACCATCACCGGCGAGCACGGTGTGGGCGTGCTCAAGAAGGAGTGGCTGGCGCGGGAGATCGGGCCGGTCGGCGTGGAGATGCAGCGCGCGGTGAAGGGGGTCTTCGACCCGCTCGGCATCCTCAACCCGGGCAAGCTCTTCTGAGCCGCCGGGCCTCACCGGGTGAGCAGCTCGTCGATCGCGTCGTCGATGCCGAGCCGCCCGTCCTCGGTACCCGGCGGCACCGCCCGCAGCGTCCGCTCCAGCCAGGCGGACACCGGCGTGGCCGGCAGCTCCAGCAGGGCGTCGCCGTCCGGTGAACTCAGCGCGATCAGGAGGACGCCGCGGCCCTCGGCCTTCGTCGGCCACACCCGCACGTCCCCGTGCCCGCACGGCCGGAACACCCCCTCCACCAGAAGCTCCCGGGCGAACGTCCACTCGACGGGGTGCTCGGAGGTGGTGTGGAAGGTGAGGTGCACGGCGTAGGGGTCACCGGACCGGTAACCCAGCCGGGCCGGTACCGGGACGCTCCGCTCGGGAGACAGGACGAGCTGGATCTCCAGCTCCCGTTCCACCACGGTCTGCTGCATGAGCTGTGTTTCCTCTCTTCCGGGGCCGCTTTGAACGGGCCCGCACCGGTGGAGAGGGGGCAGGGTGGCGACCATTACGCGGGTTCGGGGAAGTTTCTCCGGCCGGGTGCGGGATCCGTGGACGGCGTTGCCCGGAAAGGGGTGGGTACGGCGGGACTGGCGGTGCGGCATGCCCCGGTCTGATAGATGTGGAGCCCCTTACCACCCCCGAGCAGATACGGGACGACGGACATGAGCGCCCCAACCCCGGCCCCCGGTGACGACAGGCCCCGCGAGGGCTACTACCCGGACCCGTCCATCCCCGGCTACGTCCGGTACTGGAACGGCGCCTCCTGGGTGCCGGGCACCAGCCGGCCGGCGCCGCGGGACGGCGAACCGCTCGACCCGCCGCCCGGGTTCCACCCGGCGGTCCCGGCCGTGGAGGAGACGGGCCCGCACTTCTTCGACGAGGACCCGCAGCCGGGGCCCGCCGGGGAGCGGCCCGGGCAGCGGCAGGCGGCCGCCTGGGGTGCTGATCCGAGGGTCCCGGCGGACGCCCCGTCCCAGCCGGCCGGGCACGCCGCCCGTACCGACGGCACGGCGTCGATCCCGCCGGCCGAGGACGAGCCGGACCCCAGCGGCACCTTCCTCTTCCGTCGTCCGGTCCCGGGCCCCGCGGCCGTCCAGGACTCCGGCACCATGACGTTCCGCCAGGTTCCGGGGCAGGGGCAGAACCCGGCCCGGGGGCGGCAGTCCGGCGCGCCCGCGGCCTCCGGCCCCGAAGCGGGCGGAGCCCCCGGCGCCTCGGGCACCCCCGGGTTCGGCCCGGCCGCCACGGGTTCCGGTGGCCAGGCATCCGGGGGGTTCGGACCCCAGGGGCCGGCCATGGCGCCGCAGACGGGGCCGGGAGGCGCCGGCGGATCCGGTGGCTCGGGTGCGCAGGGCCCGGCCGCGGGCCCCGGCTTCGGCGCCGGGAAGGCCGCCGCCGCGCGGGCGGCGGGCGCACCGACCCCGCAGGCGCCCCAGGCCCCGGCGGCCCCGGCCTCCGCCGTGCCCCAGCAGGCCGCACCCCATTCGGCCGTGCCGCAGCAGGCCGCACCCCAGCAGCCCGCACCCCAGCAGCCCGCCGCACCCCAGCAGCCCGCGCCCCAGCAGTCGGCGGCCCGGCGGCCCGGCGGCTCCGGCACTCCGCTGACCGCCGGGCCGGGCGGCGGCCAGGCGTCCTGGGCGCAGCAGGTGCACCGGCTGGCCGGGGGAGCGGACGAGCAGCCCGTGGCGCCGTGGAAGCCGCCGGTCGAGGACCCGTTCCAGGCGGTGGCCCGCCGGCAGGCGGCGGCCCGCCCGGCCGGCCTCGGCAAGCGGTTCGCCGCCCGGCTGATCGACAACCTGGTCCTCGGCGCCGTCACCGCGGCCGCCGCCGTCCCGCTCGGCACCCAGGCGGTCGACCACGTCCAGGACAAGATCGACGCCGCCAGGCTGTCCGGCCGCACCGTCACCGTCTGGCTGATCGACGGCACGACCGGCACCGCGCTCGGCATCGTCCTCGGCGTCCTGCTCGTCTTCGGCGTGCTGTACGAGGCGCTGCCCACCGCCAAGTGGGGCCGCACGCTGGGCAAGAAGCTGTGCGGGATCGAGGTCCGGGACATCGAGGGGCACGAGCCGCCGGGGTTCGGCGCGGCCCTGCGCCGCTGGCTGGTCTACAGCGTTCCCGGCCTGCTCGGCATCGGCCTGCTCGGTGTGCTCTGGTGCCTGTTCGACCGGCCCTGGCGCCAGTGCTGGCACGACAAGGCGGCCCACACCTTCGTCGCGGACTGACAGCGGACGACGCGCACGGGGCGGGGCCCCCGTAGCCCGTACGGCCGCCCGCCGGATGCGGAGCCGGTGCGTTCGCGGTCCACTCGGGCACATGAGCAGTGAACCGCCCCCCGGCTCCGGCGCGGAGCCCCCCGAGGACGACCCGTTCAGGAAGCGGCCCCCGTCGGACCAGGGGGCGGGCTCCCCGTACGACAGCCCGTACGGCGACCGGCAGCCCCCGCCGCCCGGAGGACAGCAGCCGCCCCCCTACGGCGGTGGTGAACCCCCCGGTGGCGGCGGCCCGTACGGGGGCGGCCCCTACGGAGGCGGGCCCCACGACGCCGGTGGCCCCTACGGCGGCGGCCCGTACGGCGGTCCCGCCGACCCCCTCGCCGGCATGCCCCCGCTCGCGGACAATGGCAGGCGCACCCTCGCCCGCATCATCGACATGATCCTCGTGGGCATCGTCGTCTGGCTGGTCACCTGGCCCCTCGGGGTGCAGCAGTACGACGTGAACGGGAACCGGATGGAGGTCGGCCGGTCCCTCTGGCAGTCCTTCGTCGCCGCCGTCCTCTACGTCGCCTACGACACGATCCTGATCGCCAAGTCGGGGCAGACCCTCGGCAAGAAGTGGCTCAAGATGCGGGTGGCCAACCTGAACGACGGTGCCACGCCCTCGACACAGACCTCGCTGGTCCGCGCCCTGGTGCTGTGGCTGCCGTTCGCCTTCTGCTGCGCCTGCGTCTGGACGGTGATCTGCGGCGGGTGGAGCTATTTCGACAAGCCGTACAAACAGGGCCTGCACGACAAGGCCGCCAAGACGGTGGAGGTCGACACCCGCTGAGGCGCGCGGGGTTGTCGTACGGCAGCGGCGGGTCGGTGGATGCCACGGACCCGCCGCTCACGTGTGCGCCGTTCAGAGCGTGGTCGGGACCCGCTCGCTCTCCCGCGCGGGCTCGGTGGGCGTGGTGACGGCACGCACCCCGGGCAGGGGCACCGTCATCGCGACGAGCAGCCCCAGGGCGAGCGCGGCCAGGGCGATGACGGTGATCGCGAGGCCCGAACTCGCCTGCGACAGCAGCAGCATGGCGAGTGTCGACAGGATCACGGTGCACGAACCGTAGGCGAGCTGTGCGGCGGTCGGACGAGGCATGGCAATCGTGTCCTCGGAACATCTCGGGGGATTCGGGGTGCCGTTCGACTCTCTTCGCGGTGCATGCCCGAGCGACGCGCCCGGTAAGCATGACCTAACCCACGGTACCGGTGCACAGGGGGCGCACGGAGTCATGAGGTCCGGGAAGCGGACGGTCCCGCGCGCCCGTCGGACGGGACCCCGGCGTTCGTAAAGCGGACCTCGTCTCCGCATAGTGCACTTGTCCTGCTCAAGTCAAGGTCTGTTTTTTCTTCTAAACCTCTAGTCAAATGACGTCACTTGATACACGCGTTGAACGTGCGCGCACGGAACTCTCCATGAACCGGGAACCCCCTGTCCGTGTGCGCGGCGCGGGGGAGGAACTCAAGTGACCAGCAGACCCTGGACGTTCAGAGCCGCCGCGATAGGTGTGGCGCTCGCGACGGCCTCCGCCACCTACGCGACCTTCGCGGTCGCCGAGGCGAGCACCCAGGCCCCGTCGGCAGCCGCGAACCGGCACGACCCGGCCCCGGTGAAGCAGAAGGCCCATGACCTGGACGGCCCGCTGAGCAAGACGCAGCGCGCCCAGCGTCAGGAGGCCCTGAACCAGATCATTGCGGGCAAGGCGAAGGCCAAGGACCGCAACGGCTCGAAGGTCGTCCAGCTCAAGAGCAAGAAGGGCGACAGCAAGTACGTCGAGCTGAGCCGGGAGAAGACCGACAAGATCTTCACCATCCTGGTGGAGTTCGGTGACCAGACGGACCCCAAGTACGGGGGCACCGCCGGTCCGCTGCACAACACGATCGCCAAGCCGGACCGCAAGAAGGACAACTCGACGGCCTGGCAGCAGGACTACAACCAGAAGCACTTCCAGAACCTCTACTTCGGCACCGGCTCGAAGACCGAGTCGCTGAAGAAGTACTACGAGAAGCAGTCCTCGGGCCGCTACTCGGTCGACGGTGAGGTCTCGGACTGGGTCAAGGTCCCGTACAACGAGGCCCGTTACGGCAACAACGCCTGCGGCCAGACCAACTGCTCCAGCGTGTGGAACGTCGTCCGCGACGGCCTCACCGCCTGGGTCGCCGACCAGAAGAAGGCCGGCAAGTCCGACGCCGCCATCAAGGCGGACCTGGCCAAGTACGACCAGTGGGACCGGTACGACTACGACGGCGACGGCAACTTCAACGAGCCCGACGGCTACGTCGACCACTTCCAGCTCGTGCACGCCGGTGAGGACGAGTCCGCGGGCGGCGGCGCCCAGGGCACGGACGCCATCTGGGCGCACCGCTGGTACGCCTTCGGCACCGACGCCGGCGCCACCGGCCCCAGCGACAACAAGCTCGGCGGCACGCAGGTCGGCGACACCGGTGTCTGGGTCGGCGACTACACCATCCAGCCGGAGAACGGCGGCCTCGGTGTCTTCGCCCACGAGTACGGCCACGACCTCGGTCTGCCGGACGAGTACGACACCGCCGGCGGCGACAACTCCACCGGCTTCTGGACGCTGATGTCCTCCGGTTCCTGGCTGGGTACCGGCAAGGAAGCCATCGGCGACATGCCGGGCGACATGAACGCCTGGGACAAGCTGCAGCTCGGCTGGCTCAACTACGACACCGCCAAGGCGGGCGTCAAGTCCTGGCACAAGCTGGGCGTCGCCGAGTACAACACCAAGTACCGCCAGGCGCTGGTCGTCACGCTGCCCAACAAGGCCGTGAAGACCGAGATCGTCACCCCGGCCGAGGGCGCCACCCAGTGGTGGAGCGGCAGCGGCGACGACCTCAAGAACACGCTGACCCGCTCCGTGGACCTCACGGGCAAGAAGTCGGCCACCCTCTCGCTCGACGGCTGGTACGACATCGAGTCCGAGTACGACTACCTCTACACCGAGGTGTCCACGGACGGTGCCAACTGGACCGCCATCGACGGCACGGTGGACGGCCAGGCCATCCCGCGTGACGCCTCCGGCAAGCCGGCCCTGACCGGCACGGTCGACAGCTACAAGAAGCTGTCGTACTCGCTGGACGCCTACGCCGGCCAGAAGGTGCAGCTGCGCTTCCGCTACCAGACCGACGGTGGTGTGGCCCTGAAGGGCTTCACGGCCGACGAGATCACGGTGACGGCCGACGGCACGCCGGTGTTCTCCGACAACGCCGAGTCCGCGGACGCCGCTTGGACCGCCAACGGCTTCTCCCGCGTGGGCGCGTCCTTCACCAAGGACTACAAGCAGTACTACCTCGCCGAGAACCGCCAGTACGTGTCGTACGACAAGACCCTCAAGGTCGGCCCGTACAACTTCGGCTTCTCGTCGCGCCCGGACTGGGTGGAGCACTACCCGTACCAGAACGGCCTGCTGATCTGGAAGTGGGACACCTCCCAGGCGGACAACAACACCAACGTCAACGGCCACCCGGGCACCGGTCTGATCCTGCCCGTGGACGCGCACTACAAGGCGCTCAAGTGGGCCGACGGCACGCTGCTGCGCAACCGGATCCAGGCCTACGACTCGACGTTCGGCCTGGACGCCACGGACGGCATCACGCTGCACAAGGCCGACAAGGCGCTCAAGATCAAGTCGCAGAAGGGTGTGCCGGTCTTCAACGACCACACCAGCACCTACTACGACGCGTCGAACCCGACCGGCGGTGTCAAGATCACTGACACCAACACCAAGATCAAGATCGTCAAGCAGAGCCACGGCGGCTCGACGTTCGAGCTCGAGGTCGGCCCGGCGGTGAAGTAGCGGATATTTCCGCAGGTCAAAAGCGTATCGGCGGTGACCCCCTGGCGGGTCGCCGCCGATCGTGTTTAGGTGCGTCCTGTGGCTCGCTTATTGACACCGACCGGAACGGGGATGTGACCACATGGCCGCAGGAGGCTTCAGCAAACTGCCGAACGGCACCGTGGTGGTGGCACTCAACCTACCCAGACCCGGCCCGGCCTGCGGCTCCGCCGGGGTACGCGTCCTGGTGCACGCCCAGAACCGCGCACGAGCCCTGACCAGGCTCCGCAACCTGGGCCTGCGCGCGATCTACCTGCGGGGCAACGCCGCCCCGCCCACCCCGGACGAGATCACGGCGGTGCTGCACCACCCCGACGGCCTGATATGGCGCACGGCACCGGACAACGGTGTCACGGTGACCGAGCTGTGGCACCCCATCCGCGCCCTGCTGCGCGCACCGGCCGTGGCCCAGCGCGGCTGAGCACCCCGGGCGGGCGGCCGCCTAGCCGCCGACCACCGGCTTGCCGGTGAGCTCCACCCCGGCCCCGCGCAGCTCCTCCAGGGCCCGCTCCGTGGTCTCCGGGGCGACGCCCGCGGTCAGGTCCAGCAGGATCTGTGTACGGAAACCCTCCCGGACCGCGTCCAGCGCGGTGGCCCGTACGCAGTGGTCGGTGGCTATGCCGACCACGTCCACCTCGTCGATGTGCCGGGCCCGCAGCCACTCGGCCAGCGGGACGCCGTTCTCGTCGGCGCCCTCGAAGCCGCTGTAGGCCGCCGAGTACGCGCCCTTGTCGAACACCGCGTCCACCGCCCCGGAGGCGACGGCCGGTGCGAAGTTCGGGTGGAAGCCGACCCCCTCGGTGCCCGCGACGCAGTGCGCGGGCCAGGAGTGGACGAAGTCGGGGTCGTCGGCGAAGTGGCCGCCGGGCGCGATGTGGTGGTCGCGGGTGGCCACCACATGGCGGTACCCGGTGCCCCCCGCCTGCCCGATCAGCTCGGTGACGGCGGCGGCCACGTCGGCGCCGCCGGCCACCGCGAGGCTGCCTCCCTCGCAGAAGTCGTTCTGCACGTCTACGACGATCAAGGCGCGGCGCATGGTGGGTGTCCTTCGACTGTCCGGTTGAGCGATGGAGCCCGGAGACTTCGCGGTTCCTGCGGGAGGAGGGCGACGGGCGGGGGAGCGGTGGGCGTCCTGCTTTAGCTACCCGAGAGACCCTGCGCGTACTCCGTCGGGAGGACGGGCTCGCCCTGCGAGAGCTGCGTCGCGGACAGCGGCAGCGCGGCGCGCACCGCGATGTGCCGGTCGCGGGCCACGTCCAGCGGCTCGCGCCCGACGACCTCGCCGTCCTCGACCAGCCGCACCAGGAGCTGCCGTCCGGCCAGCTCGTCGGGGACCGGCCCGGTGCCCACGACCTCGGCCTCCGCGACGCCCTCCCGGTCCAGCCGGCGCGCCGCCCACTTGCGTCCGCCGACGGAGATCTTGCCCCCGGTGGACTTCTTCGCGACCGGCACCATCGGCGCCGCCGGATCGGCGGACTCGGCCCGCGCGACCAGCTTGTAGACCATCGAGCAGGTGGGGTGCCCGGAACCGGTCACCAGCTGGGTGCCGACGCCGTACGCGTCCACGGGCGCCGCCGCGAGCGAGGCGATGGCGTACTCGTCCAGGTCGGAGGTGACGACGATCTTCGTACCGGTCGCGCCCAGCTCGTCGAGCTGGTGCCGCACCCGGTGCGCGACCAGCAGCAGGTCCCCGGAGTCGATGCGCACCGCGCCCAGCTCGGGACCGGCCACCTCCACCGCCGTACGGACGGCCTCGGCGACGTCGTAGGTGTCCACCAGGAGCGTGGTGCCCCGGCCGAGGGACTCCACCTGGGCCTGGAAGGCGTCCCGCTCCCGGTCGTGCAGCAGGGTGAAGGCGTGCGCGGAGGTGCCGACGGTCGGGATGCCGTACCGGAAGCCGGCGGCGAGGTCGGAGGTGGTCGCGAAGCCGCCGAGGTACGCGGCCCGGGAGGCGGCCACGGCGGCCAGCTCGTGGGTGCGGCGGGCGCCCATCTCGATCAGCGGGCGGTCGCCGGCGGCGGAGGACATCCGGGACGCGGCGGCCGCGATCGCCGAGTCGTGGTTGAGGATGGACAGGATCACGGTCTCCAGCAGCACGCACTCGGCGAAGGTGCCCTCGACCCGCAGGACGGGCGAGCCGGGGAAGTACACCTCCCCCTCGGGATAGCCCCACACGTCACCGCTGAAGCGGTATCCGGCGAGCCACTTCAGGGTCTCCTCGTCGACGATCGCGCGCTCCCGCAGGAAGGCGAGGACGCTCTCGTCGAAGCGGAAGTTCTCGACCGCGTCCAGCACCCGCCCGGTGCCCGCCACCACGCCGTAACGGCGCCCGTGGGGCAGCCGCCGGGTGAAGACCTCGAAGACGCTGCGCCGCTCGGCCGTACCGGCCTTCAGGGCGGCCTGCAGCATCGTCAGCTCGTACTGGTCCGTGAAGAGCGCCGTCGAGGGAACGTCCACCGGCAGTCCAAGGTCCGCCACGTCCACCACTACCTCCGTCAGCTCGTGACTGCCTGGCCACCCCAGGACGGGCCGGGGGGCCGGGGGTTGGCCCCCGGTGTGTGCAGCATGACTGGATGCTACCCCCATTTCGTCAGTGTGACGAATACTGCCGCGCGTGGCAGCATGGGCTGTGTGACGTCACCCGCGCCCGTAGAGATCGAACGCACCGAGTCGGCGGAGGAGGTCTTCGCCGTACCCGAGCCCGACGTCCCCTGGGTCACGATCGTGCACAACGACCCGGTCAACCTCATGAGCTATGTGACCTACGTCTTCCAGTCCTACTTCGGCTACCCGAAGGACAAGGCCACCAAGCTCATGCTCGACGTCCACCACAAGGGCCGGGCGGTCGTCTCCAGCGGTACCCGCGAGGAGATGGAGCGCGACGTGCAGGCGATGCACGGCTACGGACTGTGGGCCACCCTCCAGCAGGACCGGAAGTAGCGATCCCCCACATGCCCGGAACCTTCGAACCGATTCCCGGTGGCGGCGCGGCCGTCGCGCTCGACGACGTCGAGATCTCCATCATCCGGTCGCTGGCCGTGCAGCTCCTGGAGCTCATCGGCCCCGGCCCCGCCGAGGACGCCGCCGACCCGCTGGCCGAGCTGTTCGCCGACGGACCGAGCGAGCCGCCCGCCGACCCGGTCCTCAGAAGGCTCTTCCCCGACGCCTACGGCGACCCCGAGCAGGCGCCCGCCTCGCCGGCCGAGGCGCAGGAGCGGCAGGCGCACTCCGCCGAGTTCCGCCGCTACACCGAGAACGACCTGCGCGCGGGCAAGCGGGAGAACGCGCTCGCGGTGATCCGCACCCTGGACGCGCTGAACGCGTCGGACGCGGGCGGGGCGGTCCTCAAGCTGTCCCCGGAGGAGTCGCGCTGGTGGCTCGGCGCCCTCAACGACCTCCGGCTGGCGATCGGCGCGCGGCTGGAGATCACCGACGAGGACGACACCGAGCTGCTGTACCGGCTGCCGGACCAGGACCCGCGCAAGCCGATGGTGATGGCCTATCTGTGGCTCGGCGGTCTCCAGGAAACGCTTGTGACGACCTTGATGCCCTGATCGTCCCGATTTCGTGTTCGCTCAAAGGACACTCAAATCCGGATAACGATCGCGTCACCACTGTGGCCGGTTTTAGCGCATTCGAGCGCTCTTTGTCCGCTTCTCCCTGTGTGGTGCGTCACAACCGCCCGCTGTGCTCAATATTGCGGCCGTGATAAATCTTCACGACCGCCCGGCCGACACCACCCATGTCCGGCCGGGTGCGCCACCGAGCCGGCAACCGCCGGCCAGGCACGGGCGGGCTCCCGAAGCCCCGCCCAGCTCCATCAATCCGGGGGGATCGAAACCCGATCCGAGGCCGACGAAAGGCCTGGGTCGGCATGGAGAAAGGCGCACCACACATGGCCTCCGAGAGGGTCACAGAAACCCCCGAAGAGGGGTACGAGCGCGGGCTCGGCAGCCGTCAGGTCCAGATGATCGCCATCGGCGGTGCCATCGGCGTCGGTCTGTTCCTGGGGGCCGGGGCGAACATCGCCAAGGCCGGTCCCAGTCTCATCCTCATGTACGCCCTCGCCGGCGTGATCATCTTCTTCATCATGCGGGCCCTGGGCGAGCTGCTGCTCTACCGTCCCGTCTCCGGCTCCTTCGCCGAGTACTCCCGCGAGTTCCTCGGCCCGTTCTTCGGCTACTTCACCGGCTGGACGTACTGGCTGATGTGGGTGGTCACCGGCATGGCCGAGCTGACGGCCGCCGCCATCTACGTCAACTACTGGTTCCCGGCCGTCCCGCAGTGGGTCACGGCCCTGGTCTTCCTCGTGGTCCTGTTCGTGGCCAACCTGATCTCGGTCAAGCTGTTCGGCGAGATCGAGTTCTGGTTCTCCATGGTCAAGGTCACCGCCCTGATCGGCATGATCGTGATCGGCCTCGGCGTGCTCACCTTCGGCTTCAGCGCCGCCGGTGACACCGCGCACGTGGCGAACCTCTGGCAGTTCGACGGCTTCTTCCCGAAGGGCATCGGCTCCTCGCTGATGACCCTGCAGGGCGTGATGTTCGCCTACCTCGCCGTCGAGCTGGTCGGCGTCACCGCGGGCGAGTCCGAGAACCCGGAGAAGACCCTCCCGAAGGCGATCAACACCCTGCCGTGGCGCATCGCCCTGTTCTACGTGGGTGCCCTCACGGTCATCCTGTGCGTCGTCAAGTGGACCGAGTTCGCCGAGGGCGTCAGTCCCTTCGTGAAGGCGTTCGCGGTCATCGGCATCCCGGCCGGCGCAGGCATCGTCAACTTCGTGGTGCTCACCGCGGCCCTGTCCTCCTGCAACTCGGGCATGTACTCCACCGGCCGCATGCTGCGCACCCTGGCCGACAACGGCGAGGCCCCGCGCGTCTTCTCGAAGCTGTCGGCCACCAAGACCCCCGCGCTCGGCATCACCGTCTCGATGCTGTTCATGGGCATCGGCGTGGTCCTGAACTACGTCGTCCCGGAGAAGGCCTTCGGCTACGTCACCTCCGTCGCCACCGCGGCCGGAATCTGGACCTGGCTGATGATCCTGGTCAGCCACGTCCTCTACCGCCGCGCGGTGGACGCGGGCCGGCTGCCGGCCTCCTCCTTCCCGGCGCCGGGCGGCGCGGTGTGCTCGTACATCGCCATCGCGTTCCTGCTCTTCGTCACTGGCCTGATCGCGTACGACGCCGACTCGCGCGTCTGCCTGTACGTGATGGCGGGCTGGGCGGTCGCGCTCGGCATCGGCTGGATGGCCCTGAAGTCCCGCACCCCGCAGATCGCGGACCGCGACGAGCAGGCGTTCGAGAAGGTCGGCTGACCGCCGCGTAAACCTTCCCCCAGGACGTCCGGCCGCCGGGAGTACTCGTGGCAGTCCCGGCGGCCACCGCTCAGGGCGTCCAGCATATGGGCCGCCCCGTACCACACCTCGGTACGGGGCGGCCCCTCTGCTTATCCTGACCCCCATGCTGACCATCACCCAGGCCCTGTACGACCAGATCGTGGCCCACGCGCGCGAGGACCACCCCGACGAGGCGTGCGGCGTCGTCGCGGGCCCGGTGGGCGCCGGCCGTCCCGAGCGCTTCATCCCGATGCTGAACGCGGCCCGTTCGCCCACCTTCTACGAGTTCGACTCGCAGGACCTGCTCAAGCTCTACCGCGAGATGGACGACCGCGACGAGGAGCCGGTGATCATCTACCACTCCCACACCGCGACCGAGGCCTACCCCTCCCGCACCGACATCGGCTACGCCAACGAGCCCGGCGCGCACTACGTCCTCGTCTCCACCGCCGACACCGACGGCCTCGGCGACTTCCAGTTCCGCTCCTTCCGCATCCTCGACGGCGAGGTCACGGAGGAGGAGGTCAAGGTCGTGCAGGCGTACTGACGGGCCACCCCGGCCGGCATCCCCGGGTGCGCCGACAGGCCCACTGATCTCGGAAGTCTCAGTCAGTGGCCGACGACCATCCGAAGTGTGGGACGACACTCCGAGTGCGGGGGCGGGAATCGATACGATGACCTCATGGTTATCGGAGACGTGAGCGACAAGACGCCGGGCATGCTGCTCGTGGCGCGGCTGCACGTCGACCTGTGCAGGCTGGCCAGCGCCATCTGTTGACGCAACGCCCCCCTGCCGCCGTTCGGCCGTGAGCCGACGGCGCCCCACCCCGCGTACACGAGACGCCCGCGCTGTCGCGCCCACCGACCTGACTCATTCCGACAGGAGCCCTGACGCCATGGCCATCGAGGTCCGCATCCCGACCATCCTCCGCACGTACACCGACGGCCAGAAGGCCGTGGAGGGCACCGGGGACACCCTCGCCGAGCTCTTCGCCGACCTCGAGTCCCGGCACCCGGGCATCCAGGCCCGCATCGTGGACGGCGAGCAGCTCCGCCGGTTCGTGAACGTCTACCTGAACGACGAGGACGTGCGCTTCCTCGACGGCATCACCACCAAGCTGGCCGACGGCGACAACGTGACGATCCTGCCGGCGGTCGCCGGCGGGATGGCCTGATCCCCGATGCGCTACGACTCCCCGCTGGCCGCGGTGGGCAACACCCCTCTGGTGCGCCTGCCGCGGCTCTCGCCGTCCGATGACGTCCGCATCTGGGCCAAGCTGGAGGACCGCAACCCGACCGGCTCGGTCAAGGACCGCCCGGCCCTGCACATGATCGAGCAGGCGGAGAAGGACGGCCGGCTGACCCCGGGCTGCACCATCCTCGAGCCGACCTCCGGCAACACCGGCATCTCCCTCGCCATGGCCGCCAAGCTCAAGGGCTACCGCATGGTGTGCGTGATGCCGGAGAACACCTCCCAGGAGCGCCGGGACCTGCTCGGCATGTGGGGCGCCGAGATCATCTCCTCCCCGGCCGCGGGCGGCTCCAACACCGCCGTGCGCGTCGCCAAGGAAATCTCCGCCGAGCACCCCGACTGGGTGATGCTCTACCAGTACGGCAACCCGGACAACGCGGGCGCCCACTACGCCACGACCGGCCCGGAGATCCTCGCCGACCTGCCCTCCGTCACCCACTTCGTCGCGGGCCTCGGCACCACCGGCACCCTCATGGGTGTCGGCCGCTACCTGCGCGAGCACAAGCCGGACGTGAAGATCGTCGCCGCCGAACCGCGCTACGACGACCTGGTGTACGGCCTGCGCAACCTCGACGAGGGCTTCGTCCCCGAGCTGTACGACGCCTCCGTGCTCACCACCCGCTTCTCCGTCGGCTCCGCCGACGCGGTCACCCGCACCCGTGAACTCCTCCAGCAGGAGGGCATCTTCGCGGGCGTCTCCACCGGTGCCGCCCTGCACGCGGCGATCGGCGTCGGCAGGAAGGCCGTCAAGGCCGGCGAGAGCGCCGACATCGTCTTCGTCGTGGCCGACGGCGGCTGGAAGTACCTCTCCACCGGCGTCTACACCGCCGCCACCACCGAAGAGGCCATCGAGACCCTGCACGGCCAGCTCTGGGCCTAGGTCGTGTCCGTAAAATCGCGCCTGCGACGCGACTTTACGGACACGACCCACGTCTCCCCGCCATGCGGGGAATTCCGCCCTCCGCATGCGGGATCCGTCCGCGCCGGTGGTACGTCACATCCGTACCAGCGGCCGGACGGCCGGCCACGGACGAAAGGCGGACCCCATGCGTCGAACCACGACCCTCGCCCTCGCGGCAGCCACGCTGCTCCTCGCGGGCTGCGGCTCGCAGAGCGGCGGGGACGGCGGGGACGACACCGGGGGCGGCAGCGGCAAGGTTTCACCGTCGGCGAGCGGCACACCGTCCTCCGGCGGGTGCGTCCCCCAGGCCGAGCTGACCGCCGCGGACAACGGCCACACCCTCTGCCTGACCAAGGGCGGCGAGCTGCGGCTCACCCTCGACGGCACCAAGGACCGCCCCTGGAAGCCGGTCTCGGCGAGCGGCCCCGCCCTGGAGGCGATCAACTCGGGCTTCGTCATCCAGCCGGGTGACGCGAGCGCCGCCTACCGGGCGAAGACCGCCGGCACCACCAAGCTGACGTCCTCCCGGCCCATGTGCCCCGAGCCCACGGCCTCCGGCCAGGTCTCCTGCAAGGGCATCCAGGAGTGGACCGTCACGGTGACGGTCCGCCAGTAGCCGTTCCGCCCCGCTCAGCCCGCGAGGTGCCGCACCTGGTCCCACAGGACCGGGTCGACCACGCCCACCCGGCGCCGGAACTCTCCCACCGGCACCTCCCGCAGCTCGTCGGTCTGCAGGAAGCTGGGCCGCCCGTGCGCGTCGCCGACCGCGCCGGGCGGCAGCGGGATCACTCCGGCACGCTCGTCGTGGTACTTGCTGGTGATCTTCGCGACCGTGGCCCGGTTGCCGCGTACGGCCAGCACCAGACAGGGGCGGTCCTTGGACTCGGCCCGGTCCTCGTAGGGCACGTTCGCCCACCAGATGTCCCCGGGGTGCGGACGCGTCAGGGCCCGGTCCCGGACCCCCGGTCGCCCGGGCGGCCGCAGCCTGCGCCCGCTGGGCCGCCGGCCCCGCCCCCAGCCGTCCACGAGCGTCGCGACCAGCGCGAGCAGTACCACCGCCGCGAGCGCCAGCCACCAGGACGTGTCCATGAGGACGACGTTACCGGCGCGCGCCCGGCATTGCGCGCCCTCTTCTGTTCTTGCGCGCTCCCAGTCCAGCCGAACCGGTGACAGCACAGGTGAGTTCGCCCACAACAGCCCCTGGTGGAGGAGCGACCCGCGCTTTTGCGCCTTACGCTCGACGGACCGCACGACCCCCTTCGTCATGCCCCGGCCCGCTGTGCCGGCTCCCCGCCCGCCGCCTTTCTGCCAACGGAGGTTTCTGCTTCATGAAGCTCACCGTCGTCGGCTGCTCGGGGTCGTTCCCATCCGCGGAATCGGCCTGCTCGAGCTACCTCGTCGAGGCCGACGGCTTCCGGCTGCTCCTCGACATGGGCAACGGCGCCCTCGGCGAGCTGCAGCGCCACTGCGGTCTCTACGACCTCGACGCGATCTTCCTGAGCCACCTGCACGTCGACCACTGCATCGACATGTGCGCCTACTTCGTCGCGCGCTACTACCGCTTCGACGGCGGCCGCTGCGCCCCGATACCGGTCTACGGCCCCGAGGGCACCGAGCACCGCCTGACCACGGCCTACGCCGACACCCCCTCCGCCTCCTCCATGAGCGAGGTCTTCGACTTCCACACGGTCAAGCCGTCGACGTTCGAGATCGGCCCGTTCACCGTGCACACCGAGCGGGTGCGGCACCCCGTGGAGGCTTACGGGATCCGGATCGAGCACGGCGGGAAGGTGCTGACGTACTCCGGCGACACGGGCGTCACCGGGACGCTGGACGAGCTGGCCCGGGACGCGGACCTGTTCCTGTGCGAGGCCGCGTTCACGTACGGCAAGGAAGACATCCCGGACCTGCACCTCAACGGCCGTGAGGCCGGCGAGACGGCGGCCCGCGCGAACGCCCGCCACGTGGTCCTCACCCACATCCCGCCCTGGACCGACCCCCAGCTCAACGCGGCCCACGCCCGCGAGGTCTTCACCGGCCGGGTGGACCTGGCGGCACCGGGGACGACGTACGAGATCTGACCCCGCGGCACACACGAAGAGGCCCCCGGAGCCGAGCGGCTCCGGGGGCCTTCGTCATGCCGGGGAGGCTACTTGGCCTCCGCCTTCTGCAGCTCCGCCAGTTCCTCGTCGGACTCGCGGCCCGGCGTCGGCAGGTTGAACCTGATGATCGCGAAGCGGAAGACCACGTAGTAGACGACCGCGAAGCACAGGCCGACCAGGACCAGGCCCCAGGGGTTGGTCGCGATGCCCAGGTTCAGGCCGAAGTCGACGACGCCCGCCGAGAACCCGAACCCGTCCTTCATGCCCAGCGCCCAGGTCAGCGCCAGCGAGACGCCGGTGAGGACTGCGTGGATGGCGTACAGGACCGGCGCGATGAACATGAAGGTGAACTCGATCGGCTCGGTCACACCGGTCACGAACGAGGTCAGCGCGATCGAGAACATCATGCCGCCGACGACCTTGCGGCGCTCCGGACGGGCGCAGTGCACGATGGCCAGGCAGGCCGCCGGGAGGCCGAACATCATGATCGGGAAGAAGCCGGTCATGAACTGTCCGGCGGCCGGGTCGCCGGCCAGGAAGCGGGCGATGTCGCCGCTCTTGCCGTGGTAGTCGCCGGCCTGGAACCAGGGGAACGAGTTGAGCAGGTGGTGCATGCCGATCGGGATCAGCGCGCGGTTGGCCACACCGAAGATGCCGGCGCCGACCGCGCCCGACCCCACCAGCCACTCACCGAAGTTGTGCAGACCGGTGCCGAGGACCGGCCAGATGTAGCCGAACACGATGCCGAGGATCAGGCCGGCGAAGGCCGACAGGATCGGGACCAGGCGCCGGCCGCCGAAGAAGCCCGCCCAGTCGGGCAGCTTGGTGCGGTAGAAGCGCTGGTAGATCAGGGCGACCACGATGCCCATCACCACACCGCCGAGGACCTTGGCGTCCACCGGCGCGTCCACCATGACGACCTTGCCGTCGACGGCGGTCGCCACCTTCGGCAGGTTCTTGTCGGTGAACGTGCCCAGCACGTTCTTGAAGACCAGGTAGCCGACGACCGCCGCGAGCGCGGTCGAGCCGTCCGACTTCTTGGCGAAGCCGATGGCGATGCCCACGGCGAACAGCAGCGCCATGTTGTCGAGGATCGCGTTCCCGCCGGCGGCCATGAAGCCCGCTATCTTCGTCAGGAACGTGGGGAACGACGGGCGTCCCAGCATGTCGGTGTTGCCGAGGCGCACCAGGAGGGCGGCGGCCGGCAGGACCGCCACCGGCAGCATGAGGCTGCGGCCGATGCGCTGCAGCACAGCCATCGCGCCGGCGCCCTTCTTCTTCTCGGCCGCGGGAGCGGCGCTGGCCGTGGTCACAACTTCCTCCATGTGGGCATGGCGCCGCCCGTGCGTGGGGGAGGGAGGACGGCGGCGTCTCTGGTCTACACCACTCAGTGGTGTAGACCTGTTGTAGCACGATGAAGGCGGTGTAAGGAACCCGCGATTCCCGTTACCGCCGCGCTACTCGCCGTGCCCCTCGCGGGGCGCCTATGCCTTGGTGACGTCCTCCACCTCCTCCGCCCGCTCCCGCCCCGGCGTCCGCAGATCGAACCTGGTGATCGCGAAGCGGAAGACCACGTAGTAGACCGCGGCGAACACCAGGCCGATCGGAATGATCAGCCACGGTTTCGTCGCCAGGTGCCAGTTGATGACGTAGTCGATCAGACCGGCCGAGAAGGCGAAGCCGTCGTGCACGCCCAGCGCCCACGTCACCGCCATCGAGACCCCCGTCAGCACCGCGTGGACCGCGTACAGCGTCGGCGCGATGAAGAGGAAGGAGTACTCGATCGGCTCGGTGATGCCCGTCACGAACGACGTCAGCGCCACCGACAGCATCAGCCCGCCGACCTCCTTGCGCCGCTCCGGCCGCGCGCAGTGCGTGATGGCCAGCGCCGCCGCCGGCAGCGCGAACATCATGATCGGGAAGAACCCCGAGGTGAACTGCCCCGCGCTCGGGTCGCCCGCCAGGAACATGTTGATGTCGCCGTGCACCACCGTGCCGTCCGGCTTGGTGTAGCTGCCGAACTGGAACCACAGGGGCACGTTCAGGAACTGGTGCAGCCCGATCACCAGCAGCGCCCGGTTGGCGACGCCGAACAGCCCCGCGCCCCACGGCCCCGCGTCACGCAGCCAGTGGCCGAAGCTCTCCAGACCGCTGCCGACCGGCGGCCAGACCCACAGGCACAGGCCCGCGAAGAGGATGGCGACGAACGACATGATGATCGGCACCAGCCGGCGCCCGTTGAAGAAGCCCAGCCAGTCCACCAGCCGGGTGCGGTGGAAGCGGGCCCAGAAGAAGGCCGCCAGCAGGCCCATCACGATGCCGCCGAAGACACCCGGGTTCTGGAAGGTGAAAGCCGTCACCGACCCGTCCGACACCTGGCAGCCCACGTGCTCGACCGCCTTCGAGCCGGCCGGGCAGTCCTCCGGGAACTCGTGCAGCACGCCGTAGTAGACGAGGAAGCCCGCCACCGCCGCGAGCGCCGTGGAGCCGTCGGCCTTCTTGGCCATGCCGATCGCCACGCCCACGCAGAACAGCAGCGGCAGCCCCAGCGAGCCGTCGAGCAGCGCCCCGCCCGCGCCCAGCATCACCTTGGAGACCGTGGTCCAGCCGAGGCCGCCCTCGCCGACCACGCCCGGCTGGGCCAGGCCGATCAGGATGCCCGCGGCCGGCAGCACCGCGATCGGCAGCTGGAGACTGCGGCCCATCTTCTGCAGGCCCTGGTACAGCCGGTGCAGCCGGACGCGCGCCGGGCCGGCCGCGTCCTCGGCGCTGTCGGCGCTCATCGGCGTCCTCCCTGAACCCCTCGGCCTCGAACCCCGGCCCGGCGGCCGAACACGTCGGCGCACAAGCCGGTTTGGCTACCGTCCCCCCGGTGGTGTAGACCAGTCGGCGGACGGTTCCGCTGTGGTGATCGCCATCATTGGGCACGTACCGCACGGCCGCTCGCGAAGATGGGCCAACTGTGGGTTACTGCGACAAAGCGGTTCGGATCAGGGAGAAGCAACATGGCCAGCAAGGCTGAGAAGATCGTCGCCGGCCTCGGCGGCATCGAGAACATCGAGGAGATCGAGGGCTGCATCACCCGGCTCCGCACCGAGGTCTCCGACCCCTCGCTCGTCGACGACACCGCCCTGAAGGCCGCCGGCGCCCACGGCGTCGTCAAGATGGGCACCGCCATCCAGGTCGTCATCGGCACCGACGCCGACCCGATCGCCGCGGAGATCGAAGACATGATGTGAACCTCCCGGTTCACCAGGAAGGGGCACTTCCCGACGCGGGACGGGCCCCTTCCGCGCGTACGGCTAGGCTCGTCCGCATGTCTCGAATCGACGGCCGCACCCCCGAACAGCTCCGCCCGGTCACCATCGAACGCGGCTGGAGCAAGCACGCCGAGGGCTCCGTCCTCGTCTCCTTCGGCGACACCAAGGTCTTCTGCACCGCCTCCGTCACCGAAGGAGTCCCGCGCTGGCGCAAGGGCAGCGGCGAGGGCTGGGTCACCGCGGAGTACTCCATGCTGCCCCGCGCCACCAACACCCGCGGCGACCGCGAGTCCGTCAAGGGCAGGATCGGCGGCCGCACCCACGAGATCTCCCGGCTCATCGGCCGCTCCCTGCGCGCCGTCATCGACTACAAGGCGCTCGGCGAGAACACCATCGTCCTCGACTGCGACGTCCTCCAGGCCGACGGCGGCACCCGCACCGCCGCCATCACCGGCGCCTACGTCGCCCTGGCCGACGCCGTCGCCTGGGCCCAGGGCCGCAAACTGGTCAAGGCCGGCCGGCAGCCGCTCACCGGAACCGTCAGCGCCGTCTCCGTCGGCATCGTCGACGGGGTACCCCTCCTCGACCTCTGCTACGAGGAGGACGTGCGCGCCGAGACCGACATGAACGTCGTCTGCACCGGCGACGGCCGCTTCGTCGAGGTCCAGGGCACCGCCGAGGCCGAACCCTTCGCCCGCGAGGAGCTCAACGCCCTGCTCGACCTCGCCGTGGCCGGCTGCGACCAGCTCGCGGCGGCCCAGCGGGCGGCCCTGGCGGCCGCCCTCGCAAAGTAAAGGGACCGCCAAAAAAGCCGGTACGCGGGGGCAACCCCCGCATCCTTCCCGACGTCCGTATGGGTACGGGCGCACGGCCACCGCCGTGCGCCCGGCCAGCCGTACCAGGGGAGGGACCCACACCATGGCCGCCAGCCGACGCCGAAGCCGGCTCACCGCCGTCGCCGCCGCCCTAGCGACCGCCGCGCTCACCGCCGGCCTCACCACCGGCTGCGACGCCGTGAACAAGGCCCTGGACTGCGTACAGACCGCCGACTCCATCGCCGACAGCGTCACCGACCTCCAGCAGGCCGTGGAGAACGCCGGCGACGACCCCACGCAGGCCGACGCCTCCCTCGACTCCATCGAGAAGAACCTCGACAAGATCGGCGACAAGACCGACGACGCCGACGTCAACAAGGCCGTCGACGACCTCTCCAAAGCCGTCGACAACGTCCGTGCCGCCATCAGGAACGGCGACCACACCCCCGACGTCAGCCCCGTCACGGACGCCGCGGGCGAACTGACCAAGGTCTGCACCTCGTAGCCACGGACCGCCGACGCCGGGGGAGCACGCTCACCCCCGGCGACGGGCACCGCGAGCCCGGCACGATCCGAACGGCAGACCCTAGTCCCGCTCCCGGTCCGCACGCCGCGCCCGGTGCAGCTCGTGCCGGGCCTCCTTGCGCTCCAGCCGCTCCTGCCGGCGCTGCTCCTTCAGCCGCTGCCGCTCGGCCCGGGTCACCTTGCGCTCGACGCCCACCCCGCCCCAGAAGGCGAAGCCGCCGATCACCACCCGCGGGGCACCCGGCTCCGGCGGACCGTCGTCCCTCGGATGCTCGAAGCCGCCCATCACGCCGATGCCCCGGACCACCACCTCGACGCCCGGCGGCACGATCACCTGCACCCCGCCCATGACCGCCACGCAGTTGATCTCCACCTCGCGGTCCGCGAAGTTCGCCTCCCGCAGATCGATCTCACCACCGCCCATGAACGCGAAGCAGTTGAACCGCTTCGGCACCGTCCAACGGCCCCTGCGTTCGAACCCCGACAGCACCGCGAACCCGCCCGCCGAGGAACCCTCGCCCCCGACGATCCGGCCCGCCCAGCCACCCCGCTCCGCCGGCGCCTTCGAGAACGAGACGGGAGCGGCCGCCGCCGCGCCGCCGGCCGGCAGATCACGGGTGATCGGCGTCAGCTCACCGTACGTACGCGCGCTGTACGTCGCCTCCAGCCGTTCCTCGAACTCCCCCATGTCCAGGCGCCCTTCCGCGAGGGCGTCCCGCAGGACCTCGGCGACCCGCTCACGGTCGGCGTCGGACGCCCGGAGGTCCGGACTTGCGTCGTCGGTCATGACAGAAGCCTACGAGACCGCCTTCTCCGCGTACATCTTCGCGATGACCGCCTCGATGTCCGGCTCCCGCACCGACAGGTCCACCAGCGGATACCCGGCCGCGATGTGCGCCACCAGCGGCGCCGCCGACTGCCCGGCCGGGAACGCCAGCCACTGCCGCGGCCCCGCCACCCGCACCACCCGGCACGACGGCGCCTCGATCGGCGGCAACTCCCGCTCCAGGTCCACCACCAGCGTCCGCTCCCCCTCCCCGGCCTCGTGCAGCCCGGCCAGCGCGCCGTCGTACATCAGCCGCCCGTGGTCGATCACCATCACCCGCGAGCACAACTGCTCGATGTCCTGAAGGTCGTGCGTCGTCAGCAGCACCGTCGTACCGCTCCCGGCGTTCAGCTCCTTCAAAAAGCCCCGCACCTTCGCCTTGGACACCACGTCCAGACCGATCGTCGGCTCGTCCAGGTACAGCACCTCCGGATCGTGCAGCAGGGCCGCCGCGATGTCCCCGCGCATCCGCTGCCCCAGCGACAACTGCCGCACCGGCACGTCCAACAGGTCGCCCAGCTCCAGCAGTTCGACACAGCGGTCCAGGTTCTCCCGGTAACGGGCCTCCGGGATGCGGTACATACGGTGCGTCAGCCGGTAGGAGTCGATCAGCGGCAGGTCCCACCACAACGTCGTCCGCTGCCCGAACACCACACCGATCCGGTGCGCCAGCCGGGTCCGCTCCCGCGACGGATCGATCCCCGCCACCCGCAGCCGGCCGCCACTCGGCATGAGGATCCCGGTCAGCATCTTGATCGTCGTCGACTTCCCGGCCCCGTTCGGACCGATGTAACCGACCATCTCGCCGCGCGCCACGGAGAACGAGATCGAGTCCACCGCCCGCACCTGCCGCCGCTCCCGCTTCATGAACCCGGTCTTCCGGCGCACCTCGAAGACCTTCTCGACCCGGTCCACCTCGATGAACGCGTCCACCGTCAACTCCCTGTACTCCGATACGACCGAAGGCCCGCCCGCCACGCCAGTCCCGCCGCCGCGCAAGCCGCCACCGCCACCAACGGCGGCGCGAACGCCGCCCCCTGTGGCAGCCCGCCCAGCGGATACGGCCGCCCCAGCACATAGGCGGCCGGCACCCAGTTGACGAAGGCCAGCGGGAACATGAAGGTCACCCCCCGCACCAACTCCTTGCCGAACACCGTCGGCGGATACTGCAGCAGCGTCTGCCCGCCGTACGTGAACGCGGCCTGCACCTCGGACGCGTCCTGCGCCACGAACTGGAAGGCCGCCCCCGCCACGAACACAGCGGAGAAGATCACCCCGCCGCAGACCAGCATCCCCGGCACCATCAGCACCTTCACCGGCGTCCAGGCGATGTCCGACGCGACGAGCGCGTAGCCCAGCACCAGCACCCCCTGGGCGATGCGGCCGACCCGGCGCAGCGCGAACCGGTCGGCTGCGACCTGCGCCAGCACCGGCGCGGGCCGCACCAGCAGGGTGTCCAGCGTGCCGTCGCGCACCCGGCGGCCCAGCCGGTCGGCCGAACCGATCGCCAGGTCCGCGACACCGAACGACGTCGCCGACAGCCCGTACAGGAACGCGACCTCGGGCAGCGAGTAGCCGCCGAGCACGTCGACCCGGGAGAACATCAGCATGATCGTCACGAAGTCGAGGCCGGTCACGACCAGCCCGCCGAACACGGTCATCACGAAGGACGCCCGGTAGGCCAGCGTGGAGCGGATCCACATCCCGGCGATCAGCCGGTAGGCGCGCAGCCCCTCGGCCAGCTGCCCGTACTCACCCACCCTGCACCACCACCCGCCGGGCCGCCGCCGTCTGCACCAGCCGCCCCACCGCCAGCAGCACCACCGCCCACGCCGCCTGGAACAGGAACGAGGGCAACGGGTCGGCCGTCCCCATCAGCACATCCGCCGGCACCTGGATCTGCGCCGCCCACGGCAGCGCCCGCACTACCTCACCGAGCGTCCCGGGAAAGGCGTTCAGCGGCAGAGTCATACCCGAACAGAAGATGCCGGTGACCATCAGCGCCTGCAGCGCCCCCGTGCCGTCCATCAGCCAGAACCCGGTCAGCGCCACCAGGTAGCGGATACCGAAACTGACGAGCATCGCCAGCGCCACCGAGACCAGGAAAGCCAGCCACGTACCCACCTCGTCGGGCAGCGCCGTCGGGAAGACCAGCGCCCCGAACGTGAACGGGACCACCCCGCGCCCGAGCAGCTGGAACAGCGCCCGGCCCAAATCGTTCGCCAGCCACCACACTTGGAGGTCCACCGGCCGGTACAGGTCGATCGCGACCTCACCCGTACGGATGCGTTCCATGAACTCGGCCTCGAAACCGCCCCCCTGGATCGCCAGCGTCGCGTACAGGGCCTGCCCCAGCCAGACGAACGTGACGGCCTGCGCCTGGTCATAGCCCCCGAGGTGCGGCTTCTCGTCCCACAGCGCCAGATAGGTGTAGACGAGGATGAGTCCGAAGGCCGTGTTCGTGAACACCCCTGCCGCAGTGGCCGCCCGATACGTCGCGTACCGTCTGAATCCCCCCGTCGCGACGGCGGCGTACAACCGTCCCGCGCCCACGTCAGTCAACCTCCCCGGACCGCTCGACACCGAAGCGCAGGAGCCTAGTCCGGAGGCCCGGCGGCCGGCGACGCATTTTCGTCCCGGAAGCGTGCCGGAATCCGGGAACGGATCGCCAGGTGCGAGAGTCTTCAAAACCGGGGGCGCAGAAGGCGTACGAGGCGTACGGGAAACGTACGACGCGAAACAGGAGTCCGTGCACGACATGAGCGACGAGCCGCAGCCGCAGCAGCCGAACGAGGGCGGGGCACCGGAACAACCGCTGCCGGCTGCAGGGCCCGCACAATCCGGTGAGGCCGCCGGCGGTGCCACCGGAGACACCCGATCCGAAGAAGGTGACGACCGGGACCGGGGCAGCAGCAAGGACCGGCCGGATTCGAACCAGGGCCAGGGCCAGGACCGGGGCCGGGACGGTGCGGCCGCCGGGCCGGCTCGGGACGGCCAGGAGAAGAAGGCCGCGTCGCCGGCCGACGGCACCTCCGGCGGTCAGTCGTCGCCGGGTGCCGGCGCGGACCAGGCCGCCCGCGCCCGCCGCGCGGCCCTGGCCGCCCAGATGGGCCGGGCCGCCCGCACGGGCGACGGAAGCACCGGCGCCGGGGCACCCCGCAAACCGCAGAGCGGCCTGCCCGCCCAGCAGGCGGGACAGCCGCGGGAGCCCGGAAAGCCCGAGGGCACCGAGCCCCGCAGGCCCGGCGTGCCTCCGCAGGCGCCCGGCAAGAACGAGCATCCCCAAAAGCCGGGAGCCGAGGGGCCACAGCGCCCCGCGGTGCCGCCGCAGTCGGGCAAGCCGCAGGGCACCGGGAAGGCCGAGGGTTCCGAGGGGCAGGTGACCGAGCGTTCCGCCGGGGCCGCGCGTCCCGGGGT